>JANMDH010000238.1:0-6965 GCA_031376195.1 Gemmobacter sp.
AGGGGCGATGGGAGCCGGTTTTGATTTGCTGCAATTCGTGACGGGCGGTTTCATTCCGAACGGCATGATCACCCGTGATCAGGTGCGCAATCTGGCGCGTGACAATGTCGTCGCCCCCGGCGCACGGGGGTTTGCCGAACTTGGGATTACGCCGACCGCGATGGAAACAGTCCTGCCGGATTATCTGTGGCGTTACCGCCCATCAGGTCAGTACGAGGCGATCAAGGAATCCGCAAAGAACCTGAAAGGCTGATCTTGGACACCACGATTGTCGCGGCGTTTCTGGGCCTGATCGAAGGGCTGACCGAGTTTATCCCGGTGTCGTCGACCGGTCATCTGCTGCTTGCGGCGCATTTCCTGGGGTTCGATTCGGCCGGGAAAACGTTCGAGGTGGTGATCCAGCTTGGTGCCGTTCTGGCCATTCTGACGGTCTATGCGGCGCGACTTTGGGGTGTGTTTTCAGCGGCACCCAGCGACCCGGCCGCGCGGCGGTTCATCCTTGCCGTCCTGCTGGCGTTCCTGCCTGCCGTGGTCGCAGGCGTGCTGCTGCATGATTTCATCAAGACGGTTCTGTTTGAATCCCCGATGCTGATCGCCATCATGTTGATTCTGGGGGGCATTGTTCTGTTGTTCGTGGACCGCATGGCCCCTGCCCCGCGTTTTGCCAATGCCGAGGATATTCCGCCGCTGCGCGCCTTGGTGATCGGGATCATCCAGTGCCTTGCGTTGGTGCCGGGTGTGTCGCGATCCGGGGCGACGATTGTCGGTGCCTTGATGCTGGGCGCATCGCGCCGGGGGGCGGCGGAGTTTTCGTTTTTTCTGTCGATGCCAACGATGGCCGGGGCCTTTGCCTATGACCTGTACAAAAACCGTGACGTGCTGGACTGGAATGCGATGACCGAGATCGCGATCGGCTTTGCCGTGGCCTTTGTTACGGCGGTTCTGGTGGTGCGCTGGGTGTTGAATTTCGTCAGTCGCAACGGGTTCGCGCTGTTTGGCTGGTGGCGAATCATCGTCGGGGTGCTGGCTATGGCCGCGCTTTCGTTAGGGTTTTAGGCGTATAGGTATCATCTACTGCCCTATTATCTGTCAAAATGGACCGTATTTGTGACCTATGGATGAAAAAACTGCATAATAGGTAATGCATACTGCCTTTTATTTGCCTTCGGTGCAGAGTATGAACGCGGACCGACGGGAATACGCAGGGATCAGGGTCATGGCAAAGCAGCGGATGCTTCAATTCGTCACCGTCGACAAAGAGATGCCTGAGAAGCGTCCGCCCAATTTGCGCGCGCAGGATTTCCATGAGATTTACCGCGAGTACGCCGGGGCCAAGGCCGAGGAGCAGGCAGGGCGGTGCAGCCAGTGTGGCGTGCCTTACTGCCAGACGCATTGCCCGCTGCACAACAACATCCCCGACTGGCTGCGCCTGACCGCCGAAGGACGTCTGCAGGAGGCATATGAGCTGAGCCAGGCGACTAACACGTTCCCCGAAATCTGCGGTCGCATCTGCCCGCAGGACCGGCTTTGCGAAGGCAACTGCGTGATCGAGGCGTCGGGGCACGGCACGGTTACCATCGGATCGGTCGAGAAGTATATCACCGACACCGCCTGGGAACAGGGTTGGGTCAAACCAATCCGACCGCATGCGGAACGGACGGAATCGGTGGGCATCATCGGGGCGGGGCCGGGCGGTCTGGCGGCGGCCGATTTCTTGCGGCGCAAGGGTGTGCAGGTGACCGTCTATGATCGCTATGACCGCGCGGGTGGTTTGCTGACCTATGGCATTCCCGGGTTCAAACTGGAAAAACCCGTTGTGATGCAAAGGGTTGATCAGTTGGAACAGGCAGGTGTCCAGTTCGTGTTGAACTGTACGGTCGGCGTCGATCTGACCTTTGACGCGATCCGGGGGCAGCATGATGCGGTGCTGATCGCGACGGGCGTCTATAAACAGCGCGACCTGGAAGCGCCGGGCGTGGGGTCGCAGGGCGTGGTGGCCGCGCTCGATTTTCTGACCGCCAGCAACCGCAAGAGTTTTGGCGATGACGTGCCTGAATTTGACAGCGGCGAATTGAACGCGTCGGGCAAGCGGGTCGTGGTGATCGGCGGGGGCGATACGGCGATGGATTGCGTGCGCACGGCAGTGCGGCAGGGGGCGATTTCGGTGAAATGCCTGTACCGCCGCGACCGGGCCAACATGCCGGGATCGCAACGCGAAGTCGCGAATGCGGAAGAAGAAGGCGTTGAGTTCGTCTGGCTGACCGCGCCGCGCGGGTTCACAGGCGGCGAGGCGGTCGAGGGGGTGATGGTGCAGAAGATGCGTCTTGGCCAAACCGACCAGACCGGACGGCAAGTGCCTGAAATCATTGAGGGCGCAGACTACGTGGAACCCTGTGATCTGGCGATCACGGCATTGGGGTTCGAGCCTGAACCGCTGCCCACGCTGTGGGGCGTGCCGGACCTGACGGTGACGCGCTGGGGCACCATCCGGGCCGATTTCACCACGCATGAAACGAGCCTGCCGGGGGTCTACGCGGCGGGGGATATCGTGCGGGGGGCATCGCTTGTGGTCTGGGCCATCCGCGACGGGCGGGAGGCCGCCGATGCGATCCTGGAGTATCTGACACAGCCAGCGGCGGTTGCGGCGGAGTAGTATTCATGTCGTATGTTTTGCGTATTCAAAGCGTATTCGATCCGTACATACAAATGCACTACAGGCGTTTCAGGCCGAAACTTGGGTGGGTCAGCAGGGCTGACGTGAAGGGCGGGAAATGATGAACATGCGGTTTACCCTTTTGTTGCTGGCCAGCGTTGGCGCGGCCCTGCCTGCCCATGCCGGCACCTTCACGCCGCCCGAGGGATGCACGGGCTGGATGACGGTGCAATCGCGCGCTTGTCGTGTGTCGAACTATTACAAATGCAGCGCCGATGTTCCGGGGGAACAGTGGCGGGCGGATTTCGATCAGGAAGGCATCTATTTCCTGAGCAAGATAAACTATGAGGCCGAATGGGTCGCCAGCATCGAATTGCCGGATATGGTGCATCAGACGCTGGACCCCGGTGCAGCGGACCCTGCATCGTATTCCAATCTTCTGGCGGCGGGGGCCGATGATTTTGCTTTCAGCCTGTCAAAGGACAACGGCACGGCAAGCATGGTTTCGGGGCAGGACAAACTGACAGGCAAGACGTTCACCATTGATGGGATCGCCCTGCAACAGACCGAGTTCAAATTTACCGAAACCGATCCGGCAGGGAACATCCTGCGGCAGTCACGGGGGAATGAATTCGTGAACCCGGAGTGGCGGTTGTTTTTTTCCGGCCCGGGCGAGGCGGATTTTGGGGACGGCCAATGGCTGCCGATCGACGGCAGCCCGGTGCAGTTCATCTTTCCGGAAGAACCCGGATACATGGCGACCCAGCCGCTGTTTGAATGCGATGCGCTGACGGCCGAACTGCCGGGCGTTGAACCCATCCTGCGCGTGCGCAACTGACCGAAAAGGAGCCTGACCATGACCACTTATGATGCCGCATGGGTTGCCGCCGAAGAGGCAAAGCGCGCCTATATGAACGCGCATTCGCTTTACAAGACGGATGACGAACACGCGTCTTGCGGGGTGGGGCTGGTTGTGTCGATCAACGGCAAACCTTCGCGCCGGGTGGTGGAAAATGGGATCAATGCGCTGAAGGCGGTGTGGCATCGGGGTGCCGTGGACGCGGATGGCAAGACGGGCGACGGGGCGGGGATTCATGTGCAGATTCCGGTCAAGTTTTTCTATGATCAGGTGCGCCGGACGGGGCATGAGCCGGATATGGCCAAGCGTATCGCGGTGGGGCAGGTGTTTCTGCCGCGGACGGATTTCGGGGCGCAGGAACGGTGCCGGACCATCGTGGAAACCGAAGTGCTGCGGATGGGGCATTACATCTATGGCTGGCGGCATGTGCCGGTGGATACATCGGTGCTGGGCGACAAGGCGAATGCGACGCGGCCCGAGATTGAGCAGATCCTGATCCGCTGTGACAAGCCGATTGATGAGGAACAGTTTGAGCGGGAATTGTACATCATCCGGCGGCGGATCGAAAAGGCGGCGCTGTCGGCGCAGATTCAGGGGATTTACCTGTGCAGCCTGTCGTGCCGGTCAATCATCTACAAGGGGATGATGCTGGCGGAGCAGGTGGCGGTTTTCTATCCGGACCTGATGGACGAACGGTTTGAGAGCGCGTTTGCGATTTACCATCAGCGGTATTCGACGAACACCTTTCCGCAGTGGTGGCTGGCGCAGCCGTTCCGGATGCTGGCGCATAACGGCGAGATCAACACGTTGAAAGGCAACGTGAACTGGATGCGCAGCCACGAGATACGGATGGCGTCGAACAATTTCGGGGATGCGGCGGAAGACATCAAGCCGATCATTCCGGGGGGAACGTCGGACAGCGGAGCCTTGGACGCGGTGTTCGAGGTGATGGTGCGGTCGGGGCGGTCGGCGCCGATGGCGAAGACGATGATGGTGCCGGAAGCCTGGTCGAAGAACACGACGGACATGCCGAAGGCCTGGGCGGACATGTATGCGTATTGCAACAGCGTGATGGAACCGTGGGACGGGCCTGCGGCGCTGGCAATGACGGACGGGCGCTGGGTTTGCGGGGGGCTGGACCGGAACGGGCTACGGCCGATGCGCTATGTCGTGACGGGGGACGGGCTGCTGATCGCGGGGTCGGAGGCCGGGATGGTGCCGATTGACGAGACGACGGTACGGGAAAAAGGCGCGCTGGGGCCGGGGCAGATGATCGCCGTCGATATGGCGGAAGGGCGTTTGTATCACGTCGGGGAATTGCAGGACACACTGGCGGGGGCGCAGCCCTACGGCGAGTGGATCGAAAAGGTGGTGGAGTTGAACGGGCTGCTGCGGGACGTGCCGGAAGTGGCGCTGTTCAGCGGCGGGGAATTGCGCAAGCGGCAGATCGCGGCGGGCTATACGATGGAGGAGCTGGAGCAGGTTCTGGCCCCGATGGCGGAGGATGGCAAGGAACTGGTGGCGTCGATGGGGGATGACACGCCGGCGGCGGTGCTGTCGTCGGTTTACCGGCCGCTGAGCCATTTCTTTCGGCAGAACTTCAGCCAGGTGACGAACCCGCCGATTGATTCGCTGCGCGAAGGGCGGGTGATGAGCCTGAAGACGCGGTTCGGGAACCTGCGGAACGTGCTGGATGAAAACTCCAGCCAGACGGAGATTCTGGTGCTGGAAAGCCCGTTCATCGCGAATGCGGAATTCGCGGTGATGGTAAAGCAGTTCGGGGATCAGGTGGCATTCATCGACTGCACGTTCGCGGTGGGCGGGGGGCTGGACGATCTGCGGCAGGGGCTGGAGCGGATCCGGGCGGAAGCGGAGGATGCGGTGCGGTCGGGGGCGGCGCATCTGGTGCTGACGGATGAACATCAAGGGCCGTCCAGCGTGGCGATGCCGATGATTCTGGCGACAAGCGCGGTGCATTCGTGGCTGACGCGCAAGGGGCTGCGGACGTTCACGTCGCTGAACACGCGGTCGGCGGAATGTATTGATGCGCATTATTTCGCGGTGCTGATCGGGTGCGGGGCGACGACGGTGAATGCCTATCTTGCGCAGGACAGCATTGCGGACCGGGTGGCGCGGGGGCTGATCGAGGGCGGTCTGACAGATGCGATGCGGCGGTACCGGGATGCGATTGATGCGGGCCTGTTGAAGATCATGTCGAAGATGGGAATCTCGGTGGTGTCGTCCTATCGGGGTGGCCTGAACTTTGAAGCGGTGGGTCTGTCACGGGCGATGGTGGCGGAGTATTTCCCGGGGATGCACAGCCGTATTTCGGGGATCGGCGTTTCGGGGATCGAGCAGAAGCTGGAAGAGGTTCACGCGAAGGGCTGGCTGGGCGGGGCGGATGTGCTGCCGATCGGCGGATTGTATAGGGCGCGGCGGTCTGGGGAAAAGCATGCATGGGAAGCGTCGTCCATGCACATGCTGCAATCGGCCTGCGACCGGGCGAGTTATGACATCTGGAAGCAATACAGTGCGGCGATGCGGGCAAACCCGCCGATCCATCTGCGGGATTTGCTGGACATCAAGGTGCTGGGCAAAGCGGTGCCGATTGAAGAGGTGGAAAGCATCACGTCGATCCGCAAGCGGTTCGTGACGCCGGGGATGAGCCTGGGGGCGTTGGGGCCAGAGGCGCACAAGACGCTGAATGTGGCGATGAACCGGATCGGGGCAAAAAGCGACTCAGGCGAGGGCGGCGAAGACCCGGCGCATTTCACGCCGGAGCCGAACGGGGACAACCCGAGTGCCAAGATCAAGCAGGTGGCGTCGGGGCGGTTTGGGGTGACGGCGGAATATCTGAACGCTTGCGAAGAGCTGGAAATCAAGGTGGCGCAGGGGGCGAAACCCGGCGAAGGCGGGCAGTTGCCGGGGATGAAGGTGACGGAACTGATCGCGCGACTGCGGCATTCGACCAAGGGGGTGACGCTGATTTCACCGCCGCCGCACCATGACATCTATTCCATCGAGGATCTGGCGCAGCTGATCTATGACCTGAAGCAGATCAACCCGCGCGCCAAGGTGACGGTGAAGCTGGTGTCGTCGTCGGGTGTGGGCACGATTGCGGCGGGGGTGGCGAAGGCCAAGGCGGATGTGATCCTGATCTCGGGTCACAACGGGGGCACGGGGGCGTCGCCTGCGACGAGCATCAAGTATGCTGGGCTGCCGTGGGAAATGGGGCTGACCGAGGCGCATCAGGTGCTGTCGATGAACAACCTGCGCGAACGGGTAACCTTGCGCACGGACGGCGGGTTGCGCACGGGCCGTGACGTGGTGATGGCGGCGATGATGGGGGCCGAGGAATACGGCATCGGCACCGCCGCCCTGATCGCGATGGGCTGCATCATGGTGCGGCAATGCCAGAGCAATACCTGTCCGGTGGGGGTCTGCACGCAGAAC
>JANMDH010000247.1:0-2940 GCA_031376195.1 Gemmobacter sp.
ATTGCGCCAGGACACCGCCAGATGTCGTTGCCGCTGGAGCGGATGCACCTACGGTGCCGCCGAGGCTAGCACTGGACACTTCCGCTGCCGTTGGCGCAACCCCAGACGCAAGAGGGAATCCTCCCGCCGGGATGCTGGCCGCCTTCATCGCGGATTTCGGCGTGACTCCTGCAACTGCCGGCCTGTTGATGTTCGTAGGGGGCCTTGTCGTTGGCATCGGCGCGCCCGTCTTGGCCGGATTGACCACCACCCTTGATCGGCGCCTTTTGCTTACCCTGTCGCTTGTTATCTATGCTGTGGGCCATATCGGGGCCACCCTGACCACCAATTTCAACGTCGTGATTGCACTGCGCGCCGTGACGGTGATTGGGGCCGCCATTTTTACCCCTCAGGCGGCTGCTACCATCGGCCTGCTGGCCCCTGCCGAAAAACGCGGTGGGGCCATCGCCTTTATCTTTATCGGCTGGTCACTCGCCGCCGTTATCGGCATCCCCTTGGGTAGTGTTCTGGGCGATCTGGTTGGCTGGCGGCCCACTTTCCTGATGATGGCCGCGCTGTCGTTGTTCGGGGCGCTGATGGTCTGGCTCGTCCTGCCCGCCGCCCTGTTCGTCCAGCGCATTGACCTGCGCGCCTGGGTTCGCGTTCTGACGGACGTGCGCTTGCTGATCGTGCTGTTCGTCACGATGTTCGCCATGGCAGGTCAATTCACCCTTTTCACCTATATTTCCCCAACCCTGACCCTCGCCTACGGGGCCAGCACCAATCAGATCGCACTGATCTTTCTGATGCAGGGCCTGATGGGCGTTATCGGAAACACAGTCGCCTCGCGCACCGCAGCGCGCATCAGCGTCGACATCGCTGTCGGCATCGCCCTTGTGATCACCGGTACAGGTCTTGCCCTGATCGGCTTGGGCTGGGGCGGCTATGTCGCCTTTCTGATCGGGGCCGGGTTATGGGGCCTGGGCGGGTTTGCAGCCAATTCCCTGCAACAAAGCCGCCTTGTCACCCTTGCCCCCGCCCTTGCCAGCGCCACCATCGCGCTGAACACATCGTTCGTCTATCTCGGTCAATCGCTCGGCTCTGCCAGTGGCGGCGCATTGATCAGCAATGGCCCCGTTGCCGCGATGGCCGGGGCTGCCGCCGGATTAGTGTTTGTGGGACTGGCCCTTTCGCTGCTCGCCTCCGCCCTGCGCCGACGCGTTGCCCTTCGATGAAAGGATATCGGGATGGTCATTGAATGGCTGATCTTCCATGTGCCCCTCGCGGACCAACCCCGGTTCATCACCAGCGATGCCGCCGTCTGGACACCCGCCCTCGCCCGCAACGATGGATTCCTGGGAAAAGAAATCTGGCAGGATGTCGCTGCGCCCGAACGGATCAACCTGATCATCCGCTGGTCCACAATGGCCCACTGGAAAGCCGTTTCGCCAGAAGTTCTCGCCGCCACCGACCACGCCTTTCAGGCGGCGATGGGGGTGGTTTACCCAGTGCTGCAATGTTTGGCGTACGAAGTTCTATCGGGCGGTGAGGCAGGTTCGCTCACATGACCCGTGGGCCGCGCAGCCAATTCAGGGACGGTCACTTCCCCGCGCGCGCTCCCACACCCACTTTGCGGCGATTGGAAATAGCGTCACCGCACCACCCAGTGCCACAACCAGCATCCAGTCTGTGCCGCTCTCCACCATCCCTGCCCCCATCGCGGCCAGCGCAAAGCAGATCGGAACAACCCCCAGACAGGTTGCCACAGCAAACCGTCCAAAAGACAGGCAGGTCAGCCCCGCCGCATAACTGACGGCATCGAACGAAATAAAGGGGATCAGGCGTGAGCCGAAAACGATCAACATCAGCGAGAATTGGGATCGCGGGGCAGCGATGTATTTCAGGACCGGGTTTTGCGATTGCCTGATCGCGTCAAAGCCAAGATAACGCGCCGCCCCAAAGGCCGCAAAGGCCCCCATTGATGCCCCCAGAATCGAAAAGACGCCCCCCCATACCGTGCCATACAGCGCCCCCGCTGCAACCGCGATGGGGCCACTTGGCACTGGGCTGACTACAATTGCGATGACCATCAGACCAATCAATGCAAAGGGGCCCGCACGCCCCAGATTCGCCAGCATGTCCTCAACCTGTTTGGCACTCATCACCGGATCATCCGTTCGCAACAGAAAGAAACCGGCAAGTCCTGCGAGGATCAGCACGACAGCGATCACAACGCGCCTCGATACCATCATGCCTCCAACCCAACCCGCACGACGCGCGACAGCCACTACCGTTGCCCCCTTGTCAACAGCAGGGTGTTCGGCCCGATCCACCCTTCTGTGGTCTGGTACACCTCAAGCTGTGCCGCAATATCCACCCAAGCCGCCTGTTGGGCGGCTTCACCCAATGGCGCCAGAATCTGCAGGATCGGCCCTGCCGATGCGCGTACGAACGTCAGATACTCTGCCGTTGTTGCCAACCGGAACGGAGCCTCCATCCGCGTTGTAACAGTATTGCGAAACCCTGCCCGCTGAAACAGGCCCTCTACCAGACCCGACTTGCCCAGACTGACCAATCCCCCCGGCACGAACGGGTCACGCGGATGGACGAGCTGGCGACGGCGCTCGAAACCAATCCCGAGCAGACGATCCCCGAAACGCTCGCCGAAGCCAGCCCGACGGCCCATGGGTTACAGCGGCTGAAGGATGCGTTTGACATCGAGGAGGTGGTGGCGGAATACAACATCCTGCGTGGATGCATCCACGACCTGGCGACCGCGCATCGCATCAACCTTCAAGGCAGGCCTTTCCATGTCCTCAACCGCATCTTCGACACTGCGATCGGCCAGGCGGTGCAAACCTATGCCAGCCAGCAGGCGCTTGAGGTGCAGCGGCGCCGCGAAGCCTACCTGGCCTTCGTTGCGCACGATCTGCGCACGCCGCTGTTTGCGATCTCGCTGAC
>JANMDH010000254.1:0-9832 GCA_031376195.1 Gemmobacter sp.
TACCCACCGCCACCAGCGACCCTGCATCCAGCGGCGTGCAGGGAACAGTCCGGTATGGTGCCTCGGCCCAGCCCTGACGGCTGCCCACCATTCCACAGGCCACAACCTGCATCACCCGCCCTGACGCCAGCCACGGCTCGATCAGGCGGATCAGGGCCGGTTCAAACCCGTCCCGTGTCAGTTTGCCCATCCCGTCATCCGACGACGCCTGCGCAAGGATGCCGTCGCCCCCCATCGCATAGGCCCGCAGATGCGTCGTGCCCCAATCCACTGCGATCCAATCGGGGTTCATCATCCCGTCACCACCACGCCACCATCGATCACCATCGTCTGACCCGTCATCATTTTCGATGCCTGCGACGCCAGAAACAGGCACCCGCCCACGATATCCTCAGGTGCCAGGCTGTCTTTCAGACACTGCTTTGTCATATGCACCGCCAGATCCGCCGGGTTCGCCCACAGTTTCTTCTGCTTTTCGGTCAGAACCCAACCCGGTGCCAAGGCGTTCGCCCTGATCTTGTCCGGCCCGAAATCCCGCGCAAGGCTGCGGGTCAGCGCGACGATGGCCGCATTGGATGATGTATAGGCCGCATAGCCACCCTGACCCATCATATAGCTGATCGAACTGAAGTTGATGATCGACCCGCCGCCCGCCGCCTGCATTCCCGGAATGACGGCCTGCGCCGCAAAGAAATAGCTTTTCAGGTTGATCGCCATCGACCAATCCCAGAATTCTTCCGTCACCTCCAGCGTCGCATGGCGTTTGTCGTTGGCCGCGTTGTTCACCAACACCCTGATCGGCCCGTGTGCCGCTGCCGCCTGCGCTGTAGCCCGCTGAAGGGCCTGCGTATCCGTGATGTCGCAGGCGATGAACAGGGGGCGGTTGCCGGTTGCCTGTCCCATCTGTTCGCAAAACGCCGACCCATCCGACCGCTGTACAAAGGCCACTTTCGACCCCTGCCGCAGAAATCCTTCGCTAAGGGCTGCTCCGATACCTGACCCACCCCCGGTGATGAACACCGAAGCCCCCTTCAGATCTGGAAAGATCGCCTGGTCATTCATCGCCGTCATCCTTGTACCCGTTCGCCTTCCACGACCCAGATCGTCGCAGGCCAGGCCACCGGCATCAACAGCCCCTGCGCCATCAACGCCTGCCCCGACAGCACCAGTGCCGAGGATTTAAGCGCATTCCCCCCCCGGCTTTGTTTCGCCGCGTCCTCGGGGTTCACCAGCCGCACCCGGTAAAACGCCACCGGATCAAGCCCCGTCAACCGCACTGGCCGGGGCAGCACCTGAACGCTCGCCTCGGCCACCCCTGCGAACATCACGAACCGCCCGCCGTCGGCCGCGATCTGCACTTCGGCCGTTACCGCAGGGTCCGCCGCGTCAATCCTGTGGATCGTGCCCGCCATCATCCAGCCCCGGTTCGCCTTCCACCAGGTGGTCACCGATTTCAGCACCACCGCCTCGTCATCCGTCAATTCCCGCAGGTCCATCTCGAACCCCATATGGCGCTGCGCCGCCACCCACGCCCGGAACGCCATCGGCAAAATGCGCCCCGACGTGTGCGATTTGCGCGGCCCGACATGACTACCCGTGATGGCCCCGGGCAGGAACAGCGCCGCATCATGCTGCATCCGCAGGCGTTCCAGCGCATCGTTTGAATCGCTAAGCCACACGCGATGCGTCCGCGCCAGAATGCCTGCGTCGATCCGCCCGCCGCCACTGGCGCAGCTTTCAATTTCCACCTCTGGATGGGCCGCGCGCAGGCGGTCGAACAGGTCATAAACCCCCCGCGTCTGCGCCGCATCCACCACTGGCAGCAGGCGGTTGTGATCCCATTTGATATAGTCGATGTCGTATTCCGTCAGCACCGCCGAAACCGCATCGAACAGATGATCCCGCACGGCGGCCTTGCTCATATCCAGCACCATCTGATGCCGCCCCGTCGTCTGGTCACGTGGCCCCAGCATCCAGTCGGGATGCGCGCGAAACAGATCGCTGTCGGGGTTCACCATCTCCGGCTCGAACCACAGCCCGAAGGTCATCCCCCGCTTGTGCACATGCGTGATCAGGGGATGCAGGCCCTGCGGCCATTTTTTGGCGTCCACCGTCCAGTCGCCCAGACTCGTCGTGTCGTCATCGCGCCGCCCGAACCAGCCATCATCCAGCACGAACCGCTCCGCGCCCAACGTCGCCGCGCGGTCCGCGATGTCTGACAGGCCGTCCAGCGTATGGTTGAAATAGACCGCTTCCCAACAGTTGTAATGCACCGGGCGCGCGCGACCCGGATCAGGCCATTGCACCACACGGTCGCGGATATCGTGCTGAAACGCCGCCCCGATGCCGTTCAGGCCGTGGTCCGAAAACGCAACGATCAGCGGGGCCGTCTGAACCATCGTTACCGGCCCCGTTTCCGCCCCCATCGCATGCCCGAACTGCACCTGACGCCGCCCATCCGGCAGTTCCTCTGCCACCATCCGGTGGCCGCCCGACCACGCATAATGCAGTGCAAACGCCCGTCCCTTGGCATTCGTGCAGCCCGGTTCCGGCAGGATCAGATAGGGCGGATGTTCATGCCCCGACCGCCCCGTCCGGCTTTCCCGCATCCGGATACCCGGGGTCCAAGCAACGTGGTTCAGGCGAAATTCGCCTATCCACTTGCCGGACACTTCGATCATCTCGGTCGCCAGTTGCGGCGCGGGCAGAACGGGCGTGGACAACCACGACACGCGGATCGGCGTTGCCGAATCCAGTCGCGTTTGCAGGGTGAACACACCCGTCGCCTGTGCCGCGATCATATGCGTCAGGGTCAGCCCGTCCGCCCGGCTGATCAGGTGCAGGGTGGTCGCCGTCGCTTCTGCCCGGTCGAACACAAACACCGGGTGCAGCGGCGCGCCATCCGCAGCGGCCAACACCAACCCCGGCTGCCCCTGAAACGCCCGCCCAGATTCCGGCGACAGCGACAGAACCGGCAGTGCGTCCAGCATCCCCCCGGTCAGGTCGTTCCGGATCGAGGCTGCAATCGCCACCAGATCCTCATCCTTGGGCAGCGAAGGCCCCCAATAGGTGACGAAAGGAATCCCCCCCTCCGAGGCAAGCGCAATCGTCTGCGCCCCCGCGTCCAGCCGCCACGTCTTCACTTCACGGCCCCCATCGTCAGGCCGGCGATGAAGTGCCTTTGCATCAGAAAGAACATCAGGACCGGCGGCATCGCTGCAATGATCGACCCCGCCGATACCAGCTGCCACTGCGCCACATATTGCCCGTTCAGCGAATTCAGACCTGCCGTGACCGGCTGAATGCTGGCCGATGTGGTCAGCACCGTGGCCCAGAAATATTCGTTCCAGATGAACGTGAACACCAGCACCGACAATGCCGCAATCGCAGGCCGCATCAGCGGCACCACGATGTACCAGAAAATCTTGATCTCGCTGATCCCTTCGACCCGCGCCGCCTCGATCAGCTCAAATGGCATCCCCTTGATGAAATTCCGCATGAACAGCGTGCAGAACCCTGTCTGAAACGCGATGTGGAACAGGCCCAGACCCGCCGTCGTGTTGATCAGGCCAAGGTTCACCGTCATGTCCCGCACCGGCACCATCAAAATCTGGAATGGCACAAAGTTTCCGGCCACAAAGACAAAGAAGATCAGCATGTTGAACCGGAATTTATACACCCCCAGCGCAAAGCCCGTCATCGTGGACAGCGCCACCACCCCGATCACCACCGGTATCGTCAGTTTGAACGAATTCAGGATGTACTGACCGATGGCCGAATTGCGGAACACGTCGGCATAGTTTTCAAACGCGATGTAGGACGGCATCCCGAAGTAATTGCCCTGCGCAAGGTCCGATGCCGGGCGCAGCGATGTCAGCGCAACCCCGATCAGCGGGAACAACCAGATCACCAGCGCAATGGGCAGCGCCACCTTGTACATCAGTTGCGTGGACCGCGAAGTTTGCTCGATGGGACGGGGGAACATGGCTTACCGCTCCGTTTCGTCGCGCCACATCTTCCAGATGAAGCCCGATATGAAGATCATCATGATGCCGAACAGCACCACGGCGATGGCTGCCCCATAACCCATGCGGTAGCCGTATTCCGAAAGCGCCTGTTCATACATGTAGTAAGACAGCACGCGGCTGGATCCGTAAGGCCCACCGCTGGTCATGATCGACACAAGGTCGAACGACCGCAACGCGCCGATCACGGTCACCACGACGGCGATAAAGGTGGCCGGGCGCAGTTGCGGGATGATGACATACCACAGCATCTTCCAGCCCTTGGCCCCGTCCAGCCGTGCCGCCTCGATCTGGTCGGCGGCCACGTTGTTCAGCCCGGTCAGATACAGGATCATCACATAGGCGATCTGCGGCCACAGCCCTGCGGCGATGATCCCATAGTTGACGAACCGTTCATCCGCCAGAACCGCAATCTCTGCGCCCGTTACCAGTTCGATCAGCTTGTAGAACAGGCCAAAGTTGGGGGCATAGAACCACGCGAACATCAGGCCGACGACGACCTGGCTGATCACGAAAGGAAAAAAGAACAGCGATTTGTAGATGCGGATGCCGCGCACTGTCTGGTTCAGGAAAATCGCCATGAACAGCCCGATCGGCACGGCCAGCATGAACAGCACCAGCCACAGCAGGTTGTTCCACAGCGATGTCGTAAACGCGTCGTCGTCAAACAGTTCGACATAGTTGGCGGTCCCGATCCACGTCTTTGCCCCAAGCCCATCCCAGTCGTAGAACGACAGCCACATGGATTGGAAGATCGGGATGATCACATAGATCAGGAACATCACCATGCCGGGTGCCAGGAAGACCCACGGTGCCAGGCGGCGTTGATTGGCTTTCCAATAGGCTGACATCGGCGGCCTCGCTGTGCAAAACATCATGTTTGGACAAAGGCCCCGGGGGTTTATGCCCCCGGGGCCGAGGTTAACGGGCGCAGGTCAGAACCCGCCTCCGTTGGGAGCCTTAGTAGGCAGAGCCGCGCACCTTTTCCAGACGGTCCAGGATTTCCGGCAGACGCTCGGGTTTCACCATGAACTCCTGGAAACCTTCCATGCCGGCCTTTGCCATTTCGGCAGGCGCGTCACGGTCAAAGAACTGTGCAAGCGCATAGGCCGTCGACAGCGTCTCAAACCCCGCCACCAGGAACGGATCGTCCGCAGGAACAGTCGCCCCTTTGTTCGTCGGCAACTGGCCAAGGGCTGCGTTCAGCTTGGTCTGCACGTCGGCTTGTGCCACGTAGGCAAGGAACAGCTTTGCATCCGGAACGTTCTTTGCACCCGCTGTGATGTGGATCGTGTCAGTCGGTGCATCTTCGGCGCGCGGAATGCCCGGGGTAATCTCCGGGAACACCATGAAGCCAAGGTTGTCGTTCGTCATGCCGCCTTCTTTGAACACGCCCACGGCAAAGTTGCCCATGACGTAATTCGCAGCCTTGCCTTGTGCCAACAACGCCGCCGCATCCTGCCAGTCGATCGCGGCATGGTTTGCCGTGATGTAGGGCTGAACTTTGCCAAGCTCTGCAAAGGCCGCTTTCACGCGGTCATCCGTCCACGCAATTTTACCGGCCGTCAGGTCCATGTGGAACTCGTACCCGTTGGTGCGCAGGTTGATGTAGTCAAAGATGCCAGCGCCAGGCCACAGGGCCGATGTTCCGGTGGTCAGGCAATCAATACCGGCCGCCTGGAATTTCGGGCAGTTCTCGACAAAGCCTGCCCATGTTGTCGGCACTTCAACGCCGGCCGCCTTGTAGGCGTCCCGGTTGTAGTAGATGCCCCACTGATAGTAGGTGTAGGGCACGCCCCACTGCTTGCCATCAATCGTCATCGACGCTTTGGCCGAGGCAAGGCTGTCTGACAGTCCGTTCGCCTCCCACACATCCGACACGTCCTGGAATTGACCGGCCGCAACGAACGGGGCCATCCGGTTGCCCGCATACCAGTTCGCCAGATCCGGCGAATCGGTGGTCAGAAAGTTGCGGATCGCCGTTTTGTAACCTTCGTGATCGAAGTTCTGCAGAACCACGTCAACATCGGGGTTTGCAGCTTCGAAATCCGCGATCAGCGCCTCGAACGCTGCCAGCGGAATCGCGTCGAAGTCAGCGAAATATTTCAGTTCGCGTGTCTCCGCCATGGCGGTGCCTGACATAAGCAAGCCCGCCAGAAGCGCTGTTGCGCCTCTCTTCAGATGGACCATGGTTTCCTCCCGTTTGGTTCCATTATTTGAAACTTAGTCTTGAATATTGAAAACTATGCGGCGTATCGTCTAAGCTGTCAACAGGGGATGGAGGATCACCACGATGGGCTTGGACGGCGTCGGCGACGGTACAGTCGGCAAAGCGCTTGATGTCTTGGACATGGTGGCCTCGCGCGGTCGGCCAGTACGCTTCACCGAACTTCTGGCGGATGCCCACTATCCCAAAGCGACGCTTTACCGCTTTCTTCAAACCCTGACCAATCAGGGCATGTTGGCCTATGACCCCGACCGCCAGTCCTATTCCCTCGGCGTCAGGCTGGTCCGGCTGGCCCATGCCGCATGGGCACAATCCTCGCTCGCGCCCATTGCAAGGCCTTGGATTGACAGGCTTTCCGAACAAGTGGGCGAAACCATCCATCTTGCGCAGCTTGACCAGTCCCAGGTTCTTTACGTGGACAAGCGCAATGCCCGCCGCCCGGTGGAAATGTTCGCCCAGGCCGGCAAGGTCGGCCCCGCCTACTGCACCGGCGTGGGCAAGGCGATGCTGGCCTTTCTGCCCGATGAGGCGCTGGAAACGGCACTGGCACAGCAGACCTTTCACCGCTTTACCGCACACACTCTGACCACCCCCGCTGCCCTGCGGGCCGAACTTTTGGTGATTCGGAATCGCGGCTATGCCTTCGACAATGAAGAGCATGAGCCGGGAATCATCTGCGTCGCCCTGCCGATTCTGACCCGGGCAGGCCGCGTGATGGGCGCACTTTCGGTCACATCGACAACGGCACGGACCACGATTGCGGCGCTGGAGGAATTGGTTCCGCAGATCACCGAAACAGCCACTGCAGTGGCGAAAGAAGCGGAAAGCTGGCGCTTTCCGGAAATTGAAAAAGCATAACACGGGGGGAAATCATGTCGGGCGTTGTTCTTGAAAATGTGACGAAAGCTTTTGGCGAGGTAAAAGTGATCCACGGCATCAGCCTGACAGTGGAGGATGGAGAGTTTTGCGTGTTTGTCGGCCCGTCCGGCTGCGGCAAATCCACGTTGCTGCGCATGGTCGCAGGGCTGGAGGAAACGACTGCTGGCCGCATCAACATCGGCAAACGCGATGTGACCAGAATTGACCCTGCCGAACGCGGCGTGGCGATGGTGTTCCAGACCTACGCGCTTTACCCCCACATGACGGTCGCCGAAAACATGGGCTTCGGCCTGAAAATGACTGGCCATCCGGCGAATGAAGTGGCGGTGAAGGTCAAGGAAGCCAGCCGCATCCTGAAACTTGATCCGCTGCTTGCGCGCAAACCCAAGGCCCTGTCGGGTGGTCAGCGTCAGCGCGTTGCCATCGGGCGGGCTATCGTGCGCGGGCCTGAGGTGTTCCTGTTCGATGAACCCCTGTCCAACCTCGACGCCGAACTGCGCGTGGAAATGCGTGTGGAAATCGCGCGTCTGCACCGGGAAATCGGTGCCACGATGATCTATGTGACCCATGATCAGGTAGAGGCGATGACCCTTGCCGACAAGATCGTCGTCCTGCGCGCGGGCCGGATCGAACAGGTCGGGGCACCCTTGGATTTGTATCACAACCCGGAAAATCGGTTTGTTGCGGGCTTCATCGGCAGCCCGGCGATGAATTTCCTGAACGGCACTGTCGAAAAGGCGGGCACGGTGGCGGCGCCGGGTCTGTCCGGGTCGGTAGACACGGGTGCGGCCTTGCCGGGGGCAGGGGCCAAAGTGGTGGTCGGCCTGCGCCCGCAGCATCTGCACCTGACCGAAGGTGCTACCCACCGCGTGGAAATGACCGAGGCGCTGGGTGGCATTTCCTTTGTCCACCTGACCGCCCCCACAGGCGAAAAGCTGGTGATCGAGGCGCGGGGCGATATGGTCGCAAAACCCGGAACGATGGTTGGGCTGGGTTTCAGTGCCGGGGATGCGCTGTATTTTGCGGCGGACGAGGCGGGAAAACGGTTGCGGTAGATAAGCCATCGTCCCGCGCCTGACCCACGACCTCGATGGTTTCTTGCGCCGTCAAGGCCCGGTTCAGGCGCGGGGTGGTGACGTCTACTCCGCTGAATGCGCTGCCGCCCGCGCGCGTGCCAGCGCGATCTGCCGTTCCCGCTCCCGAAACCTTGCGCGGTCCGCTTCACTGTATTCCCCTACGCAACGTCTGCACTGCACACCCTGCACATAGACCGTATCCGTCTTGTCCACTGCACTGATCGGTCTGCCACAGGCATGGCAAATGTCATATCCGCCCGGCACCAGCCCGTGCCCCACTGACACCCGCCCGTCGAACACATAGCATTCCCCGTGCCACAGGCTTTCCGCCTCCGGCACCTCTTCCAGATATTTCAGGATGCCGCCTTTCAGGTGGAACACGTCCCTGACCCCTTGCCCGATCAGGTAATTCGTCGATTTCTCGCACCGGATTCCGCCCGTGCAGAACATCGCGATCTTTTTTCCCGTGAACCGATCCTTGTTCCCCGCCCACCACGCCGGAAAATCCCGGAACGACCCCGTCACCGGGTCCACTGCCCCCGCAAATGTCCCGATCGCCACTTCATAGTCGTTCCGCGTGTCGATCACCGCCACATCGGGCTGTGAAATCAGCGCATTCCAATCCTGCGCCGCCACGTAATTCCCCACCACGCCCGCCGGGTCCACGTCCGGCTGGCCCATCGTCACAATCTCCCGCTTCAGGCGCACCTTGAACCGCGTGAAGGGCGCTGCATCCGCAAAAGATTCCTTCCACTCCAGCCCCGCACAGCCCGGCAATCCCCGCAGATGCCCCAGCACCGCGTCGATCCCCGCCTCCGTCCCTGCAATCGTCCCGTTCACTCCCTCGCCCGCCAGCAGGATGGTGCCCATCACCCCCATCTCCTGCCCAAGCGTCAACAGCGGCCCCCGCAACGCGGCGGGGTCGGCAAAACGGGTGAAGTGATAAAAGGCGGCAATGCGTGTCATCGCGCCGATTTGGCCGGGCAGGGCGCAAAATGCAAGGGCAGGCATTGACGGCCCCCGCAGTCGCACCCTAACCAAGGGGATGACCCTGCCCAAAGGATGATCCCGATGCGCGACAGTGACCAGGCCCTGATCGTGATCGACATGCAGAACGATTTCTGCCCCGGCGGGCTGCTTGCCGTTGCCGAAGGCGATCTGATCCTCCCCCGCATCAATGCCCTGATGGATGAATTTTCCGTCGTCGTCCTGACCCAGGATTGGCATCCGGCAGATCACCTGTCCTTTGCCGACAACCACCCCGGTGCCGAACCCTTCAGCATCATTGACGTCGCTTACGGCAAACAGGTTCTCTGGCCCCGCCACTGTGTCCAGGGCTCAACCGGGGCCGCATTCCACCCGGACCTGCGCATTGATCCCGCCGACATGATCATCCGCAAAGGATTTCGCCCCGAAATTGACAGCTATTCCGCCTTTTTCGAAAATGACCGCAAAACTCCCACAGGGCTCGAAGGCTATCTGCGCAGCCGGGGCGTCACCGCCATCACCCTTGTCGGCCTCGCCACCGACTTCTGCGTTGCCTATTCCGCCTTGGATGCCGCGCGTCTGGCCTTCGGCGTTACCGTTCTGGAAGGGGCCTGCCGCGCGATCGATCTGAACGGGTC
>JANMDH010000261.1:0-5037 GCA_031376195.1 Gemmobacter sp.
GTGGTCGGGCGAGGACCGCTGGGCCTGGGCCGCACTTTGGGCGACCGGTACGGCGTTCGTGCTGGGTTTGCTGGCAGGTGCGACCGGCACGACGGAACTTCTGATGGTGTCCGGCATCCGCATCCGGGCCGCCGCGTGGACGCATTTCATCATTGCGGTCATGCTGTTGGCCGTGCTGGGATTGAACTGGGGATGGCGGTTGTCGGGGTATCAGGCGGCCGTCCTGCCCTGGGGCATCCTGATGTCCGGCTTTGCCGTTATCGTTGTTTCGGCGACCGGGTGGCATGGCGGCAAGCTGGTGTTTGACTACCATCTGGGCACATCGAAAGGCAATGACCGGCCCAGCGGCTGAAGCAGCCATGCGGGGAACGGCAATTCTTCAAGCTCGGGCTTTGCCAGCACAAGGAACAAGATTGTGACGACAAGGCCTGCAATCAGAACTGTTGCGAGAAGGGGATGGGGCGGTTCATGCTGCCCTTCGGTTTCGGCAACTGTGATGATGGTATGGCCGACCCAGGCGTGGATGGCGACCAGTCCCGCCACCAGAACGAACTTGGCGAATATCCAGCCGGTGAATCCCTCGCGCATGAAGACCAGCGCCAGACCGGAGCCGATGACGACCACGGCAGCCGGTGTGATGAACCAGACATAGCCGAAATGCGTGGCGCGGCGGATCGCGGTGAATTCATCTTGGACGATGGCGCGGTCATGGCGCGCGAGCATGGTGGGCAAGGCCACCAGCCCGGCAATCCAGATGCACAGCACGCTAAGGTGCAGCGCCTTGACATGGGGTACAAGGGTTTCGACGGTGATCATGCGGCGTCCCCGGTCACGCGCCATGCGCGGCGCGCCAGCATGGTGCCCCAAACGGCAAACGGCAGGCCCGCCGGCATCCACATCACCAGACCGCCAAACTGCTGATCGGCGAGTGGCATGGGGCCCCACAGGATCGGGGCCACAGCATGGGTCGCATATAGTGCCTGCGGCGCAAGGGATAACAGCGCGCCCAGCAGGCCCATGGCGATGTAGGCAAACAGCACCCACAAGATGCCGGACCCGGCGGCTTGGGAAAACACGGCGCACCAGAACCAGACCGCCGAGGTGAAAAGCGTGGCCTGCATGAGCCAGTAGACTGCCATGTGCCCTAGGGCTGCGTCATAGGCCGGTGGGGCGAGCCACAGCCACAGGGCGGCGGTTGCGACGACGAATGGCAGGCCTGCCTGCGTGGCGTGCGGCGCAGGTCGCGCCAAGGCCAGCAGCGGTGCCGCCACTGCGAGCAAGAGGACGTGGTGGAGCACCCGTGCCGAAAACAGCGCGGACGACAGCGCGCACAGGGGCGAGATGAACACGACCACCATCACAACCGTTGCCGTCACCCCGGTGCGGCTGCAGCCCGCCCAGAACGCCAGACCCGCCAGCAGGATCAGCGCGAAGGGATCGAAATTCCAGCTTGCCTACAGATCGGCGGGCATGGGCGCAGGGCCGCAATAGCTGCCCTGCCACCGGGTCGTGACGGGACCGAAGCGAGAGGAGTGGCTCGGTTCATCGCGTTAATCCTGAACGGGCAGACGGTAAGCGACGATCTGATCGGCAACTTGCGGCTTGAGGATCGAATTACCCCCGACGGCCCAGACGACATAATCGGTGCCGTCATGGGTGAAAACCGCAGGAATGGAGACGGCGGGGGCGGCCACAAGATCAGACCACAGCTCCCTGCCCGTCGCGGCATCAAGCGCGCGCACCCGGTTGTCCATGGACGCGCCGATCAGCACGACGCCGCCCGATGTGACCACCGGACCGCCCAGCGTGGGGGATCCCCAGTCGCGCAGGCCGTAAAAGCCCCATTGCTGCACCAGGCCGAAGGGGGCGGCATAGAGGCGCGCGCCCGTGTTCAGGTCATAGGCGGAAAAGGTGCCAAAGGGCGGCTTCCAACAGGGAAGGCCCAGCGACGTGCGCCATTCGAACAATTCGATCCCGTAAGGTGATCCTTCCTGCGCATAAAAGCCCGCTTCGTTGCCGCTGGGATCACTGCCGTCCGCGGTGGCGGCCTTCACCTCGGCCTCATAATTCGCGCGCGGGATCAGGCGGATGACCTGCACCACCTGCGATGTGTTGACATACAGGATGCCGTTGCGCGGATCGACCGCCGCACCGCCCCAGTTGTTGCCGCCTGCCGTGGCGGGCCACAGAAAGCTGCCCTGGACGGAAGGCGGGGTGTAGAGCCCTTCGTAACGGTAGGTTTCGCGGTCTTTGGAACACTGCCCGAATGACAAGGTATCGGCCAGCGGCCAGACGTCCGGCATGGCATCGTGATTCACGGTCGGTCTGGGGACATCCGCAAAGGGTTGGGTCGGCGATGTCTGTTCGCCGTCAGCGTCACTGGCGGGCACGGGGCGTTCCTCGATCGGGAACAGCGGAACACCCGTGCGGCGGTCCAGCACGAAGATGAACCCCTGCTTGGTGGTTTGCACGAGGGCGGGCACCACCTGACCATCAAGCGTCAGGTTGACCAGCGTCGGGGCTGAGGGCGTGTCATAATCCCAGATGTCGTGATGCACATGCTGAAAATTCCACACGACTTGGCCGGTTTCGATATCAATCGCGGCGATGGAAGTGGCAAGCGGGATCGGGGCCGTCCGGTTGCCGCCCCAATAGTTGGGCGATGGCGAAGATACCGGCACATAAACCAGCCCCAGTCCGGGATCAGCCGACATGGAGGACCAGATGTTCGCGGTGCCCGTGACAGGGATAAGGTCCGGTGGGATGAACCCGGTGTCCCATTTCAACGCGCCGGTGCGCGCATCGACCGCGATCAGGTTGCCGGGTGGTTCGACCGTATAGGCCCAGTCCTTGCCGGCCCAGCCGATCAGGATTGTGTTACCCACCACGGTTGGCGGTTGTAGGAGTGAAAACGGAAAGACGGCGTTCGTGTCGTTCCACTGGTTCACGTTCAAAATGCCGTCGGTCCCGAAATCCATGCAAGGCGCGCCCGTATCAGCATCCACGGCGTGCAGTTCGGCGTCCATCGTGCCGATCAGCACGCGCTTTTCGCACACCCCCGCCTGACCGCTTTCCCAGTAGGCAACGCCCCGGTTTTTCAAGGCGGGCTGGGTCAGCGCCTCAAGCGTCGATTTGGTGTCGTAGCGCCAGCGTTCGGCCCCGGTGGCCGGGTCGAGCGCCAGAATGCGGTAGAACGGCGTGCCGAGATACAGGGTCTGGTTGGCATAAATGGGCGTCGCCGACCACACGGTCGGAGGGGTATCGCCCGACCCGTCAGAGACATCGCCGGTGCGCACCTCCCACGCCCGTTCGAGGGTGGCGATTGTGTCTGGCGTCAATGTCGGCGCATCGGCGAATTTGGTGGCAGCAAGGTCACCGTTGAAGGTGTCCCAGACCGGCTGTTCGGCCCAGACGGGAAAGGCAAAGATTGCGACAAAGGCGGCAAGGACGGCGGATAAATTCATCTGACCGCTCTTTTCTGGGGGGGATAGCGATGGAACAGAAGGGCCAGCGTCGCCACGACCATCGCGCAGATCAGCCAGTTCTGCATCAGAAACCATGCCGCAATCGCAGTCAGACTTGCGGGCAGCAGCATGAGGCCAATCAACAGATCACGCATCCCTGACCCGGGCTTTGCCGCGATCAGGATCAAGACGGCAACTGTCACTGCCAATGCGCCCAAGAGGGCGAGATAAGCCCCCAGGGTGCCGTTCACGCCGGTGTCTGGCGCAAGTGCCCCGAAGGCGGCGAGGGCCACCCCGACAAGCGCCGCCAATATTGAAACAGCTCCAAACATGCGGCGGGGTTCCTTGCGTTATCTGCAAGTCAACTTGGGGTGATGCGGATGGTTCCCGATCTGACCAGCCCGCTGTTTTTCTGCTGCGCGTTCGGACTGTTTTTCCAGCTTATCCCAAATGCCCCAACAGCTTTTCCATGCGCACTGGCAATTCGCGGATGCGCGCGCCGGTTGCGTGATAAATCGCATTGTACACGGCGGCATCGGTGCCCACGCCGCCCAATTCGCCGACGCCCTTGATCCCCAGAGGGTTCACGTCACGGTCGGTTTCGGCCACGAACAGAACCTCGACCTTTGGGATATCAGCATTCACCGGGATCAGGTATTCGCCAAGATTATCGTTGGTATACCGCGCGTTGCGGGGATCAATCGCGGTCGCCTAAAGCAGGGCGGAACTGATGCCCCGGATCATGCCGCCCATCAACTGGCTGCGGGCGATGATTGGGTTCATGATCGTGCCCGCGGCAAATGCCCGTACGATGCGCGACACGCGAACCTCGCGTGGCAGGCGGTGTACGCACCCCTCCACAAATTTCGCACCGAAGGCCGCCTTGAGCTTTTTGGGGTCGGCAAAGCCGCCGCCAAGGGTCAGTTGCGCGTTGCGCGCACCCGCCAGCGACCCCGGTTTGAGGCTGTGTGGTTCGTTGCCCGCCAGCACCTTTACCGCGCCGCCCAACCGCGCCAGCGCATTCGCCAGCGGCCCGACCAAGCCGTCAGCATCACGCAAGGTGCCGTCCACGAGTGTCAACGTTGCCGGGTCGCGCCCGTTGACCGGGCTTTTCGGATTGGCCGTTGCGGCGGTGGCAATCTGGCCGCGCACCATCGCACAGCCCAATGCCACGGCGTTGCTGATGCTCGCCGCATTGTTGCTGCCACCCGCAACGGGTGCGGGCGGCAAACCGCTGTCACCCATCATCACCTTGATCCGGTCAACCGGAAGGCCCAGCCGGTCGGCGGCGGTCTGGGCGCAGATGGTGTAAGCGCCGGTGCCGATCTTATGGCCTGCGACTTCGACCACGGCATCGGTGAGGGTCAGGGTAACCCGCGCAAAACAGGGGGCGATGCTGGCGCGATAGGCGGCCGCCGCACAGCCCCAGCCGATCTGCCAGCCGCCATCGACCGTCGACCATCGACCATCGACATAGGTGCCGGGTTGCGCTTGTTCCAGCCGAAGGCTTTCGCGGCCACCGCGTAACATTCGTTCGGCAAGCGGCTGCTGTAGGGCAAGCCCCCTACCCTTT
>JANMDH010000264.1:0-3360 GCA_031376195.1 Gemmobacter sp.
GACCCGTCGGGCAGAAACGCCAACCCCCAAGGCTCGGTCAAACCAGTGGCCATCGTTGTCAGTTGCAGTTTGCCCAACGATGTCTCGACCGGCGCCTCCGCCCGTGCCACGCCATGAACGGCTAAAACGCCACCAAGGATCAAACCCGCAAACAGCCTCATCTGCCACGCTCCTTTTTGCTCACACAACATAGTAAGGCCGTGTTGCAGGCCAAGCGCACATTGAACGGCTGGCGCGAATGTGATTGTGGATCGCCTGAACAATCCCGAACTGGCCTTGCCTATTGTCCGTGTTTTAGACGCTTTTCTTTTGCAATGCCCCACACTAGGTTCGCGCACAGGATTTTCGTCCGACATGGGAGAATAAAATGAAAAAACTGCTAATGGCGACTGCCGCGACCGCCCTGATGGCCGGTGCTGCCAGCGCCGAAGAAGTGAAACTGGGTCTGCTGATCGGTTTCACCGGCCCGATTGAATCGCTCACACCCGCAATGGCCGCCGCCACAGAACTGGCCGTCAAGGAAATCAATGATTCCGGCAAGTTCATGGCTGGGTCCACCATCACCGTCGTGCGCGGTGACAGCACCTGCACAGACGCGGCTGCAGCCACTGCCGCTGCCGAACGTCTGATCACCACCGAAGGCGTCAAAGGCCTTGTCGGCGGCGACTGCTCTGGCGTGACCGGCGCTGTTCTTCAGAACGTGGCACGTCCCAACGGGATCGTCATGGTGTCGCCCTCAGCCACCTCGCCCGCGCTGACCACCGCCGAAGATGACGACCTGTTCTTCCGCACCGCCCCGTCCGATGCCCGCGAAGGCGAAGTTGCCGCCATGATCATGACGGAACGTGGCGTGAAGTCGGCAGCTCTGACATATACAAACAATGACTACGGCAAAGGTCTGGCCGAAGCCATTCAGGCGGCTTTCACCGCTGCGGGCGGCACCATCACCATTTCGGCAGCGCATGAAGATGGCAAGGCCGACTATTCCGCCGAAGTGGGTGCCTTGGCAGCCGCCGGTGGGGATCTGCTGATTGTCGCAGGTTATCTTGATCAGGGCGGCGCTGGCATCATCCAGGGCGCATTGGACAGCGGCGCATTCTCGACCTTCGAACTACCTGGCGGCATGGTCGGCGACAGTCTTTCGGCCAAGTTTGGCGCGTCGATCAACGGCTCCTACGGCCAGATCGCAGGGTCTGACAGCGCCGGTGCCGAAACCTTCCAGACCATGGCAACCGCCGCCGGTTTTGACGGCACCTCTGCCTATTCGCCGGAATCCTATGACGCGGCGGCCCTGATCGCCCTTGCGATGGCCAAGACGAATTCAACCGATCCCGCCGTTTACAAGGCCGAGATCATGAATATCGCCAATGGCCCGGGCGAAAAGATCATGCCCGGCGATCTGGGCAAAGCACTGGACCTTCTGGCCGCCGGAACTGCCATTGACTACGAAGGGGCGACGGCCGTGCAACTGATCGGACCGGGCGAAAGCGCCGGGCGCTACCGCGAAGTCGAAATCAAGGACGGCAAGTTCGAGACGATCGGTTTTCGGTGATCTGTTAAACATCTGACAGGCGGCCCGGGTGTGCTGATCACACCCGGGCCGTTCTTGCAAAGACATCGGCACAAGCCGGGGCTTCGTGACAGGGGAAATGGTATGATCGTTGTTGACGACCTGCATCGGCATTTCGGCGGGTTCCATGCCGTCGATGGTGCGTCGATCCGCATCGCGACGGGCTCCATCACCGGGCTGATCGGCCCTAACGGGGCGGGCAAAACCACGCTGTTCAACGTGATTGCCGGGCGGTTGCCGCCAACGTCGGGCCGCGTCACGATGGACGGCGAGGATATAACCGGCCTTCCCCCCCATGAACTGTTCGCCAAGGGCCTGCTGCGCACCTTTCAGATCGCGCATGAATTCGGCTCGATGACGGTGCGCGAAAACCTGATGATGGTGCCTGCCGGTCAGTCCGGCGAAAGCCTGTGGAACGCCTGGTTCCGGCGTGGTGCCGTGGCCGCCGAGGAACGCGCCCTGCGCACCCGCGCGGATGAGGTGCTGGACTTTCTGACAATCAGCCATCTGGCCGATCAAAAGGCGAGTCAGATTTCCGGCGGGCAGAAAAAGCTGCTGGAACTGGGCCGCACCATGATGGTCGATGCCAAGATTGTCTTCCTGGATGAGGTGGGCGCAGGCGTGAACCGCACCCTGCTGAACACCATCGGCGATGCAATCATCCGGCTTAACAAGGAACGCGGCTATACCTTTTGCGTGATCGAGCATGACATGGATTTCATCGCCCGCCTCTGCGATCCGGTCATCGTAATGGCCGAAGGCCGCGTTCTTGCCCAAGGGACGGTGGATCAGGTGAAATCGGACGAGCGGGTGATCGAAGCGTATCTGGGTCGCGGATTGAAGAACAAGGTTGCGGCACATGGCTGAACCCTTCCTGATCGGCGATACCATGACGGGCGGCTACGGCCCGGTCGACATTCTGCACGGCTGCACCATCGCGGTTGAGGCGGGCCAGATCGCCGTCATCGTCGGCCCCAACGGTGCGGGTAAATCGACCGCGATGAAGGCTGTGTTCGGAATGCTGAAACTGCGCGGCGGGCATGTGCGCCTGGCGGGTGAGGATATTACCGCCCTGTCCCCGCAGGACCGCGTGGCCAAAGGCATGGCCTTCGTGCCTCAGACGCAGAACATCTTCACCGGGATGACGGTCGAGGAAAATCTGGAAATGGGCGCGTTCCTGCGCCGCGATGATATCAAGGTCACGCTGGAACAGGTCTATCACCTGTTCCCGGTCTTGCGCGACAAACGCCGTCAGGCGGCCGGCGAATTGTCCGGCGGCCAACGCCAGCAGGTCGCCGTGGGCCGCGCCCTGATGACGCAGCCAAAGGTGCTGATGCTCGATGAACCCACTGCCGGAGTGTCCCCTATCGTGATGGATGAACTGTTCGACCGCATCATCGAGGTGGCCCGGACCGGGATTTCGATCCTGATGGTGGAACAGAACGCAAGGCAGGCGTTGCAGATCGCGGACAAGGGCTATGTTCTGGTGCAAGGCGCGAACAGGTTCACCGATACCGGGGCGGCACTGATGGCCGATCCCGAGGTTCGACGTTCGTTTCTGGGGGGCGTGTGATGGACATCCTCAACGCCCTCGTCGCCTTCCTCAACTTCGTTGTCGTCCCGGCCACCGCCTATGGCGCGCAGCTTGCCCTTGGGGCTCTGGGTGCCACCCTGATCTACGGGATCCTGCGCTTTTCCAACTTTGCCCATGGCGACACCATGGCCTTCGGGACCATGATTACCAATCTGATGACATGGTGGTTCCAGTCTCTGGGAATCAGCTTTGGCCC
>JANMDH010000268.1:0-7912 GCA_031376195.1 Gemmobacter sp.
ACCAGGCGGACCGGTCGGGCCCTGGGGGTGCGGTCCGCCGCGGGCTTGTCGGGGGGGCCGCCGTTCGTGCCGGGGGTGGGACCGGAGGCCATCCGGAGGGCCATGGGGCGGTGGGGCACCTATTACGAGGCGGCGGTGGTGATCGTGGCGCTGGTCTTTGTGGGGCAGGTGCTGGAACTGCGGGCGCGGGAACGGACGGGGGATGCGATCCGGGCGCTGCTGGACCTGGCACCGAAGACTGCGCGGCGTATCCTGCCGGACGGCACGGAATACGACGCGCCCTTGGCCAATATCATGGCGGGCGACCGTTTGCGGGTGCGTCCCGGGGATGCGGTGCCGGTGGACGGGGTGATTGACGAGGGGACATCCTCGGTCGATGAAAGCCTGATGACGGGCGAGGCGATGCCGGTGGAAAAGGCACCGGGCGATGCGGTGACGGGCGGGACGATCAACAAGAACGGGTCGCTGGTGATGACGGCGGCACGGGTGGGGGCCGAGACGGTGCTGGCCCAGATCGTGGCGATGGTGTCGAACGCCAAACGGTCGCGCGCGCCGATCCAGGGGGTGGCGGACAAGATTTCGGCGGTGTTCGTGCCGGTGGTGCTGCTGATTGCCGTGGCATCTTTCGTGGTGTGGATGGTGTGGGGGCCTGCCCCGGCGCTGGCTTATGCGATCACGGCGGCGGTGTCGGTGCTGATCATCGCCTGCCCCTGTGCGCTGGGTCTGGCGACCCCGATTTCGATCACCACGGCGGCAGGGCGCGGGGCGCAGGCGGGGGTGCTGATCAAGGACGCGGAGGCGCTGGAGCGGATGGCGGGGGTGGACACGCTGATCGTGGACAAGACGGGGACGCTGACGCGGGGTGTGCCTGCGCTGACCGATGTGGTGGTGCTGGCGGGGGTGGATGAGGCGGTGATCCTGACGCTGGCCGCCGCGTTGGAGAAGGGGTCGGAACACCCGCTGGCCGAGGCGATTGTGGCGGGGGCAAAGGCGCGGGGGATTGAGGCGGGGGAGACTGTGGGGTTCGAGGCGGCGCCGGGCAAGGGGGTGCAGGGCACGGTTGGCGGGCGCAGGGTGGCGCTGGGCAATGCGGCGATGATGCAGGACCTGGGGCTGGTGACGCAGACGGCAGAAGCGCAGGCGGATACCCTGCGCGCGACGGGCAAGACAGCGATGTTCGTGGCCGTCGATGGGGTTCTGGCGGGAATTGTGGCTGTGGCAGACCCGGTGCGTGACAGTACGGCGGCGGCGATCAGGGAGCTGCACGCGCAGGGCCTGCGGATCATCATGGCGACGGGCGATAACGAGCGGACGGCGCGCGCGGTGGCAGGGGCCTTGGGGATTGACGAGGTGCGGGCAGGGGTCTTGCCGGATGACAAACGGGCCCTGATCGTGGCCTTGCGGGCCGAGGGGCGGAAAGTCGCGATGGCGGGTGACGGGGTGAACGACGCGCCGGCCCTTGCCGCCGCCGACGTGGGTATTGCGATGGGCACCGGGGCGGATGTGGCGGTGGAAAGTGCGGGCATGACGTTGCTGGGGGGCGATCTGATGGGCATCGTGCGGGCGCGCAAACTGGCCCGGGCGACGGTGCGCAATATCAAGCAGAACCTGTTTTTTGCCTTTGCCTACAATGTGATCGGCATTCCGGTGGCGGCGGGGGTCTTGTACCCGTTCACGGGCACCTTGCTATCGCCGATGATCGCGGCGGCGGCGATGAGCCTGTCATCGGTGTCAGTGATCACCAATGCGCTGCGTCTGCGGCGGATCGAACTTTAGGCCGGACATGACCGGTCTGGGCGATCTGTCGGTTGCATCCTATAACATCCACAAGGGCGTGGGTGCCGACCGACGGCGCGATCTGGCGCGGACCGCGGCCGTCATTGCGGAAATCGGTGCGGATATCCTGGCCCTGCAGGAGGCGGATACGCGGTTCGGGACACGGACAGGCCTGTTGGACCTGGACCGTATCCGGCGTGATCTGGGGCTGATCGCAGTGCCGCTGGACGGGGTTGGCGATGCGCATGGCTGGCATGGCAACCTGCTGCTGATGCGGGGGGCGCTGGTGCGGCAGGTACATCAGCTGATCCTGCCGGGGTTCGAGCCGCGCGGGGCGCTGGTGACGGATGTCGTCATCAGGGGACAGCCCCTGCGGGTGGTGAATGCGCATTTCGGCCTTTTGCCGGGTTCGCGCGCGGCGCAGGCGCGGGCGTTGATCGACAGGATCGGCGGGATGGAGGCGATGCCGACGCTGCTGATGGGGGATCTGAACGAATGGCGGGTTGGCGGGGGTATGCTGCGCAGTCTGGGCAAGCATTTCCGGATCGCCCCGTCGCGCGCCAGTTTCCCTGCACGCTATCCGCTGCTGGCGCTGGACCGGATGATGGTGTCGCCGCAGGGCGAACTTCTGGATGTGGCCACGCATGACAGCCCGCTGGCGCGGCGGGCGTCGGACCATCTGCCGATCACGGCACGGCTGCGGATCGGTGCGCCGGCGTTGCTGGTGCCTTCATGATTCATCATGGCTTTTTGCTGTTTGCGGGGATCAGCGGGATTGTCGCACTGATTGCCGTTGCGTCGTGGTTGGCGCACCGGTCCTATCGGCGGTTCCTGAAAAAAGCACGCGGGCCTGCGTCGGAGGCGTTGGCTGCCACAGGGCCGCAAACCCCGCTGGACAAACTATTGGCCCCCTTTGAAGCCCGGAACGTGGGGCAAAGCGGCCTGATGCTGCTTTTGGACAATGCGGATGCCTTTGCCGCGCGGGCGCTGTCGGCGGCGCAGGCGGGGCGGTCTTTGGATCTGATGTATTACATCTGGCATACGGATCTGTCGGGGTGGCTGTTGATTGACGCGCTGGTTGCGGCGGCGGATCGGGGGGTGCGCATCCGCCTGTTGCTGGACGATGTGAATGTGCAGGGGTTCGACCGCACCTTTCTGGCGATGAGCCAGCATCCGATGATCGAGGTGCGCCTGTTCAACCCGACGCGGGAGCGTGGGCATGCGGTGCGGAGGATGATGGAGATGGTGCTGGGGCTGTCGCGGTTCAACCGGCGCATGCACGGCAAGTTGTGGATCGCGGACGGGCGGCTGGTGATCATCGGGGGGCGCAATATCGGCAACACCTATTTCGGCGCGGACGAAGGCAACCGCATGTCGATTGATGCGGATGTGATGTTGGTGGGGGCGAAGGTGGCAGAGGTGTCGGGCGTGTTCGACAGTTACTGGAACCTTGGCCTGTCGTTGCCGATTGTCGCACTTTTGCCCGCGTTGAAGGTGGACAAGACCGCGTTTCGGAAGCGTCTGGCGCGACATGCGGGGGCCGGGCCATCACGGGCCTTTCTGGGGCAGAGCCTTGCGGGGCGGTCAGCCGAGACGTTTCTGACCGCAGGGTTGCGCTGGACGAACAAGGTCGTTCTGCTGGCCGATCCGCCGGGCAAGGCCTATGGAACGCAGTCCGCCGCATGGATTTCGACAACGGTGGCGACCCTGCTGACATCGGCGAAGCGTGAGGTGCGGCTGATCACGCCGTATTTTGTGCCGGGGCAGGCAGGGCTTGCCGCGTTGACGCGGCTTGCGGTGCGGGGGGTCAACCTATCGCTTTTGACCAATGCGCTGTCGTCGACGGATCTGGTGCTGGTGCACGGGGCGTATCGCCACACGCGGGTGCCGCTGTTGGCGGCGGGTGCGGTGATGCACGAGTTTTCAAAACCGGCACAGCCGGGGCGAAAGCGCGACGTGCTGCATTCCAAGGTGTTCGTGATTGACGGGACGCAGGCCCTTGTCGGGTCATTGAACCTTGATCTGCGGTCTGCCTTTACCAACACGGAACTGGGGCTTTTGTTTGAAGAGCCGGCCTTGCTGGCTGAACTGAGCGCGATGTTCGACAGTCTTTGCGCGCCCGATCAGGCCTATGGCGTGACGCAAAGCGGGGGTCACCTGCGATGGGCCGTTGCCCGGCCGGGCCTTCCCGCCGTATTGACGGTGGAGCCGGAAGCGCCGTGGCGGCGGCGGGCATTGTCGTGGATCGTGGGGCGATTGCCGATCGAGGCTTATCTGTGAGTACGCAACGCCCCCGTCACCGGAGCATCTGGAGCATTGCAGTGGCCGCGTCCTTGGATGAGGCCGGGTTCTGGCCAGTGACGAGTTTGCCGTCCACCACGACATGGACCGCCCAGTCCGCGGCTTTGGTGTAAATCCCGCCGTTTTCGCGCAGCATATCTTCGACCAGAAACGGGACGACATCGGTCAGGCCGGATGCCGCCTCTTCGGTATTGGTGAAGCCTGCGACCTTGCGGCCTGATACCAGTGGCTTGCCGTCCGCCGCCTTGGTATGGCGGAAGATGGCGGGGGCATGACAGACAGCCGCGATGGGGCGGTCACTTTGGGCAAAAACCTCGATCAGATGAATGCTGGCGGGATCTTCGGCCAGATCCCACAGCGGGCCGTGGCCGCCGGGATAGAACACCGCATCGAAGGCGTTGATGTCGATGCCTGCCAGCTTTACCGTTGCGGCCAGCGCGTTTTGCGCGGCCGTATCCGCCTTGAAGCGCCGGGTGTCGTCGGTCTGTGCATCGGGGGCATCACTTTTGGGGTCAAGCGGGGGTTGACCGCCCTTGGGCGATGCCAGCGTGATCTTGGCCCCAGCATCGAGAAGCACATAGTAGGGGGCGGCGAATTCCTCCAGCCAGAAGCCGGTCTTTTTGCCGGTGTCGCCGAGTTTGTCGTGCGATGTCAGCACTATCAGAATGTTCATGTCACATGCTCCTGTCTGTTGTGGATGTCAGGCGGGGTTGCCGACGCGGATCACCCGCTTGCCAAAGTTTTCGCCGCGCAGAAGGCCGATGAAGGCATGCGGGGCGTGTTCCAGTCCGTCGATAATCTCTTCAACGTAGTGCATCCGGCCTGCGGCGATCCATTCGGTCATCTGTTTGGCAAAGTCATCATAAAGATGGCCGAAGTCCTGAAAGATGATGAACCCGCGCAGGGTGAGCCTTTTGCGCAGAACCTGGCCCATCAGCCATGACAGGCGGTCGGGCCCTGCAGGCAGTGCGGTGGCATTGTATTGCGAGACGAGGCCGCAGACCGGAATGCGCGCGCCGGTGTTCAGCAGCGGAACAACCGCATCAAAAACGGCACCCCCGACATTTTCAAAGTAGACATCGATGCCTTTTGGCGTGGCGGTTTGCAGCATCTGGGCAAATTCAGCGGATTTGTGATCAATGCAGGCGTCAAAACCCAGCATTTCCACGGCAAAAGCGCATTTTTTGGCCCCGCCTGCGATGCCCACGACGCGGGCACCCATCAACTTCGCGATCTGGCCGACGGTGGCACCCACCGGGCCGGTTGCCGCAGCGACGCACACGGTTTCGCCCGGTTTCGGCTGGCCGATCTGCGTCAGGCCTGCCCAAGCGGTAAAGCCGGGCATCCCGAGGATGCCCAAGGCCCAGGACGGATGGACGGGATCCGGCCCCAAGGCGGTGACGCCCTTGCCATCGGACAGCGCATAATCCTGCCAGCCGTTGGAGGAGAGCACCCAATCGCCTGCGCCAAACCCCGCAACATGCGACGTGACCACCTGTGCGACGGTGCCGCCTTCCATCACCGCACCCACCGCGACCGGGGCGGCATAGGAGGGGGCGTCGCTCATCCGGCCGCGCATGTAGGGGTCGAGCGACAGGAATTCCGTGCGGAGCAGCATCTGGCCGGGCGCAGGCGTGGGCATGGGCGCAGAGTCGAGACGCAGGGTATCGGCGGTGGGTTCACCCTTCGGGCGGGCGGCCAGATCCAGACGGCGATTGAGGGTGGAGGATTGGGGCAAAGGCGTGTCTTTCGGGTCATACGGGCGCATTGCGGATTACCCGGCGGATCGGGCAAAAGGACAGGTGATGTCCTGTGACATGGCAACTGCGCTGCGGCCGAAATGGTTCCCGCCCGGCCTGATCAGGGCAAGACTGTTTTCTGGCAGTGGTGCTGTGGGGAGGGTTTTCCCGGCCATGGGGACGCCCGGCCAGCCATAAGGTGCCCAGCCGGGGTCGATGTGGGCCCCTTCGCCAGAGACGGGGCCGGTGCCTGCCCGTATCAGGCGTTGACGTCAACCACGACCCGACCCCGGACCTTGCCCGCGAGAATATCCACGCCAAGGCGCGGGAGGTCGGCAAGCGGGGCCATGCTGATCATCGAATCGAGCCGGTCCATCGGCATGTCGGTGGCGATCCGCGCCCAGGCGGCGACGCGGTTGGCATAGGGCTGCGTTACGCTGTCGATGCCGAGGAGGTTCACCCCGCGCAGCAAGAAGGGCACGACCGTGCCGGGAAAAGTTGCCCCGCCAGCAAGGCCGACAGCGGCAACGCTGCCGCCGTGTTTCATCTGGCCCAGAACCCGCGCCAGCATTTCCCCACCCACGGCGTCGATGCAGCCGGCCCAGGTTTCGGTTTCGAGCGGGCGCTTTATGGCCTCGTTTATGTCGGCGCGCGCGATAATGCGGGTGGCACCAAGCGCGCGCAGATAGGGTTCGGTTTCTGGACGCCCCGTCACTGCGGCGACGTCATAGCCCAACTTTGACAGAACCGCGATGGCAACGGACCCGACCCCGCCTGCGCCACCGGTCACGAGAACCGGGCCCTGCGCAGGCTGCAGGCCGTGGGTTTCCAGCGCGATGACGGCCAGCATGGCCGTCAGCCCGGCGGTGCCGATGGCCATCGCCTGCCGCGGGTCGATTCCGCGGGGCAGGGGCACCAGCCAATCAGCCTTGACCCGCGCCTTGTGCGCATAGCCGCCCCAGTGCGCCTCGCCCACGCGCCAGCCTGTCAGTACGACGGCATCGCCGGGGTGATAGCGAGGGTCGGTCGACGCCTCCACCCGGCCTGCGAAATCAATGCCGGGCACATGCGGATAGGTGCGCACCAGACCGCCGCCCGTGCCCATGCACAGCCCGTCCTTGTAGTTGATGGTGGAATAGTCGACCGCGACCAGCACCTCGCCGGGTGGCAGGTCATCGATGTGCAGCAATTTCACGCTGCTGCTTGTCTTGCCGTCTGCATCCTTGTCTACAACCAGTGCCCGGAACGTCATGTTTTCTCGCTTTTCATGGGAAGGGGATCATCAGGTATGCGGCCCCAAGGCCCGCGCCTGTTCGCGCAGAAGATACTTTTGAATTTTGCCCGTCGCGGTTTTCGGCAGATCGCAGAACACGACGGATTTCGGGGTCTTGAACCCGGCCAGATGCGTGCGGCAAAAGGCAATCACCTCTGCCTCGGTCACATTTGCGCCGTCGCGCAGTTCGATAAAGGCGCAGGGTGCCTCGCCCCAGCGGGGATGTGGGCGGGCGACGACGGCGGCCGCGCGGATTGCCGGGTGGTGATAAAGCGCTGCCTCTACCTCCACCGACGAGATGTTTTCGCCGCCCGAAATGATGACATCCTTCAGGCGGTCGCGGATTTCGATATAGCCGTCGGGGTGCATGATGGCGGCATCGCCGGACCAGAACCAGCCGCCGTCAAAGGCGGTGTCGGTGGCGGCGGGGTCTTTGTAATAGCCCTTCATCACGGTGTTGCCGCGCACGGCGATTTCGCCCTGCGCCACGCCATCGCAGGGCACGTCCTGCCCGGTGCTGCGATCGACAACGCGGATATCTTCGACCATGGGAAAGGGCACGCCTTGCATCGCCTGCTTTTTGGCCTGATCGGTCTGTGACAGGCCTGCCCAGTCGTCCTGCCACAGGCACTGCGAGATATGGCCGAAGGTTTCGGTCAGGCCGTAGACCTGCATGACGGCCAGCCCCAGACGGGCAGTGCGTTCCAGAACGGCGGGCGGGGGCGGGGCACCTGCGGTCAGGACCTTGATCTTTGGGTCAAAGGGAATTTGCGGGGCGTGGAGGCTGTCGACCAGCATTTGCAGGATGATGGGTGCGGCCCCC
>JANMDH010000291.1:0-4772 GCA_031376195.1 Gemmobacter sp.
TGCAGCATCATGATCCGGTCCAGCGCCTTGGCGATGATCGGGTTGACGACGTAATCTTCAGCCGGAACCGAAAAGCACATGTTCAGGAAATTGCTGGCATAATCGAGGTTGTTGCGCGGATAGACGAAGGGTTGTCCGACCGAATATTTATAGGCCATGGCCGCAATCGTCGGCAGTTTGGCGATCAGGCGGATTGCCGCCACCTCACGCTGCCACGGATCATTGATATCGGTGCTGTCGTGATAGAACGCGGACATTGCACCAACCACACCCACCATCGTGGCCATCGGGTGGCTGTCGCGGCGGAAACCGCGGAAAAAATAGTGCATCTGTTCGTGCACCATCGTGTGGTGCGTCACGCGCTGCTTGAAATCCGCCAGCTGTGGGGCCGTCGGCAATTCGCCGTAGAGCAGCAGGAAGCACACCTCCAGATGGCTCGACTGGTCGGCCAGTTGTTCGATGGGATAGCCGCGATACAGCAGTTCGCCGACATCCCCGTCGATATAGGTGATCGCACTTTCGCAGGCGGCGGTAGAGGTAAAGCCCGGGTCATACGTGAACACGTCGCCTTGTGCATACAGCTTGCGAATGTCCAGAACATCCGGGCCGATGGCGGGGTGCAGAATCGGCAGATCAATCGCCTTGTCCCCGAAGGTCAGTTTTGCGGAATTGATCGCTGGCGTCGTCGTTGTATCGGCCATGGCTGGCACCCCCGTCTTGCCGTTCGGTTCCGCCCCTTGCATCCCCGCCTGGCAGCGGCGGGATGCGGCGGTCAGATCGCGGCGTCGCTACGACGCGGCATCGGTCAAGCGCGCCACCGTTTCGTCCTGACCGATGATCAGCATCATGTCATAGACGCTAGGGCTGACCGTGCGTCCGGCAAGGGCGGCCCGCAAGGGAGCCGCAAGTTTGCCAAATCCAAGGCCGTGCGCCGTGGCGATTTCCGTCAGAATGACCTCAAGCGCCGCTTTCGTCCAGTTAGCATTTCGCAGTCGCGGCGTCAATTCAGACAGTATACCACGGGATACCGGATCAAGCGTCTTCAACGCTGCGTAATCCGGGTCAATCGGCCGGCTGACCATGATAAACTGTGCTTTATCAATCAAGTCCGGGAATGTCTTGGCGCGGTCCTTGAGGGCGTATAGCCCTTTGGCCATCAGGCTTTCCTGTGTGGCAGTCAGGGCGGGTTTGCCGCTGGCCACCAGATATGCCTTTAATTCATGCAGCAGTGCAGCATCATCGGTGGCTGCCATATGCTGCCCGCACAGATTTTCCAGCTTCTTGAAATCCAGCCGTGCGGGGGCGCGGCCGATGGCGGGGAGATCAAACCATTCCATCGCCTGCGCGGATGTAAAGAATTCGTCATCGCCATGCGCCCAGCCCAGCCGGGTCAGATAGTTGCGCATCCCGGCGGCGGGATAGCCCATGGCCTGATATTCCTCGACCCCGACAGCGCCGTGGCGTTTCGACAGTTTCTTCCCGTCTGGCCCGTGGATCAGCGGGATATGCGCCCATGCGGGCACGTCCCAGCCCATCGCTTGATAGATCATGGTCTGACGGGCTGCGTTGTTCAGGTGGTCATCTCCCCGGATTACATGGGTGACACCCATATCGTGGTCATCCACAACCACCGCCAGCATGTAAGTTGGTGTAGAGTCTGACCGTAAACAAATCATGTCGTCGAGCTGATCATTGCCGAAAGTGACCCGGCCCTGAACGGTATCGTCGATTACCGTTTCACCCGTGCGCGGCGCGCGCATGCGGATGACATAAGGCGCGTCGGGATAAGTGGCGGGATCAGCATCGCGCCAAGGGCTTTGGAACACGGCATAGCTGCCGCGCGCTTCGGCTTCGGCGCGGAAGGCGGCGATTTCATCGGTGGTGGAAAAGCATTTGTAGGCCGACCCACGTGCCAGCATTTCATGTGCAACCTTGGCATGCCGATCTTTACGGTCGAACTGGCTGACCACATCGCCATCCCAGTCAAGACCCAGCCATGTCAGGCCGCGCAGGATCGCCTCGGTGGCCGCCGGGGTCGAACGTTCGCGGTCTGTATCTTCGATTCGCAACAGAAACTTGCCGCCGCGACCGCGCGCGTAAAGCCAGTTGAACAGGGCCGTCCGCGCGCCGCCGATATGAAGATAGCCGGTGGGCGATGGCGCAAAGCGGGTGACGACAGGCTTGGCTGGGGAATGCGAGGCGGTCATGCCGACGTTAACTTTCTGGAAACCATGAAGGGGGTAAGGTTACGCCGTGTTTAGGCAATCATGGGGCGGGAAACAAGGTGACGGGCCTTGCACAGGTAACGCTTTGGCCGTTGCGCGCCCTGCTTGGCGCGCGCGGTGCGCTGTTCCCGTGGGTGCCCGTGTCGATCGGTGCGGGGGTCGGCCTCTGGTTTGCCTTGCCGTGGGAGCCGGGACTGTGGTTCTACGGCGGTTTGTTTGCAATCCTGCTGGGCGCGGTGTTGATCCGCGGCAAGGGGCCGGAACTTGCCCACCCCCTGATGATTGTGCTGGCCTGTGTGTCGCTGGGGGTGTTGGCGGCGGGATTCCGGGCGCATCATGTGACCGCACCCATGCTGGACTTCAGGTATTACGGTCCCATTCAGGGGCGGATCATCGAAATCGACCGTTCGCAAAGCGACGCCTTGCGCCTGACGCTGGATCAGGTGGTGCTGGAGGATACTTCTGCGGCCCGCACGCCGGTGCATGTGCGGGTGTCGTTGCAAGGCGACTGGACCCCGCCCGCCTTGCAACCGGGGCAAATTGTGATGACCACGGGGCATCTGTCAGCCCCACCGGGGCCGACGGAGCCGGGGGCCTTCGATTTCCGCCGCATGGCGTTCTTTGATCAGTTGGGGGCTGTCGGCTATACCCGGACGCCCCTGATGTTGTGGGCGGAAGCGTCGGGTCGGGCGCAGATCGTGGGGCGTTGGCGCACCTATCTTTCCAATGCGATCATGGCCGCCGTGCCGGGCGACAGCGGTGCCTTTGCCTCGGGCGTGATGACGGGGGATCGTTCGGGCCTGAGCCTTGATGCCGTCGCGGCTTTGCGGGATTCAAGCCTTGCGCATCTGCTCGCGATATCGGGGATGAACATGGCCTTCCTGACCGCCTTTGTCTTTGGTCTTTTGCGATATGGGATTGCCTTGATCCCGGTGGTGGCGCTGCGGATGAATTCCAAAAAACTGGCGGCGGTTGTGGCGTTCGGGGTGGCATTTTTCTATCTTCTGCTGTCGGGCGCCAATGTGGCCACCGAACGCGCGTTCATCATGGTGACGGTGATGCTGGGGGCGATCCTGTTGGACAGGCGGGCCCTGACACTGCGGTCGGTGTCGATTTCCGCGATCCTGATTCTGCTGTGGCAACCCGAAAGCCTTCTGGAGCCGGGGTTTCAGATGTCTTACGCGGCCACTGTCGCCCTGATCGCGGGGTTCGGGGCGGTGGACGGGCGGGTGATGCGGCAGAAACTGCCACGCTGGATGATGCCGGTGTTCACGCTTTTTCTGTCATCGCTGATTGGTGGTTTTGCGACGGCCCCCTATGCGGCGGCGCATTTCAACCGGTTCGCGGAATACGGACTGATTGCAAATCTGCTGACGGTGCCTGTGATGGGCGCGGTGGTCATGCCTGCAGGTGCCATTGCGGCGCTGCTGGCCCCGATCGGGCTGGCGGGGCCTGCGTTGTGGGTGATGGACATGGGGTCGCGGTGGATTTTGTTCATCGCGCATTGGATTGCGGGGTGGGACGGGGCGGTGACGTCGATCCCTACGCCGGGGCCGTGGGTACTGCCCCTTGTTACGCTGGGGGGTATCTGGATCATCGTTTGGCACGGCCGGGCGCGATGGGCGGGGGTTGGGCCGCTGCTGGTGGCGTTGGCGCTGTGGATCGTGGCGGATCGGCCTCTTGCCCTGATCGACGAAGGCGGCGGGCTGATTGGCGTGATGGGACCCCAGGGGCGCGTTCTGTCGGCGCCAAAGGGAGCGGGATTCGCGGCGAAGAACTGGCTGGAGAATGATGGCGATCTGGCATTGCAGGAACAGGCGGCGGCGCGGGCGGGTTTTGACGGGCCGAAGGGCGCGCGCAGCTTTCGGATGATGGGTTGGTCGGGGGTCGTGCTGACGGGGAAGGGGGCGGCGGAGAAGGTGGTGGGGGCCTGCGGCGGGACCGATCTGGTGATCGTGGCGGATTGGATTGAGGACGCGCCGCGCGGCTGTGTGGTGCTGGATCAATCCCGACTGGCCGAAACTGGGGCGCTGGCGGTTTGGCCGGACGGCGACAAGGGATTGCGGCTGCAACCTACGCACAGCGTCCGCAGGCTCTGGTCACCGCCGGTTCCTGCGCAGAAGGTGATGTGGTTGCCGTTGCCGGATCGGATGATGGCGGAAAATCCCTGATGCCGCCTGATGGCCGCCCCCGATGGAACGGGTTGGTCGGGTGGGAAGGCCGGATCAGTAACTGCGTATAAGACCCACCAGACGCCCCTGCACTTTGACCAGATGATCCGGGAACACCCGGGTTTCATAGGCAGGATTCGCCGCCTCCAGCGCGATCATGCCGCCACGGCGGCGAAAGCGTTTCAGGGTTGCCTCGGCATCTTCGACGAGGGCTACAACAATATCGCCATTTTCTGCCGTCGACTGTTCGCGGATCACGACGATATCGCCGTCGTTGATCCCCGCCTCGATCATGCTGTCGCCCTTTACTTCCAGCGCATAGTGCTGGCCGTTGCCCGAAAGCATCGACCCCGGCACCGCAATGTGGTGTGAGATT
>JANMDH010000300.1:0-3042 GCA_031376195.1 Gemmobacter sp.
CAACGCCCTACCTGCTGTGAAACAGGCCAAACCGCGTCAATTAACCCTGGCCTGCCGGCACCCCTCCCCCACCGCTCCCCGCCACTGCCGCGCATATTCCCCCAGCCGCGGGTCTGCCGTCACTGGCGGCTCTGCCGGAACCGTCCGCTCCACCCCGCCCTCAAACAACAGCGCGGCCCCGATGGCCGTCCCTGTCCGTGACGTGGCGCGAACCACTGGCCGCTCCGTCGCCGCCCCCAGCATATCGCAATACCACGGGTTGGCGGCGAACGGTCCCTCGATGATCGACGGGCCCTGCGCCCCCACCTGCGCCAGGCATTCCGCCGTCATCAGCGCCAGATAATAACCCAGCGCCACCTCTGCCTCGCCGTCCCCGTCGGGCCGCCCCCGCCATTCCATCCGCCGGCTCGCAAACGGCCCGCAGCCTGCCACAACCGCAGGCAGCAGCATGATCCCCCCGTCCAGCACCCTGTCCGCGTCGCCGTCCACTGCCACGGACGCACGTCCCCCCCGCATCATTTCATATTCCCGCCCCCCCATGAACCGCGCCGACGGCACCGGATCACCCCGCGCGTTCACGTTGATCAGCGTGTCGCGCGCCGGGTCCAGCGTCGCCGCCGCTCCCCCGATCGCCATCACCACCACCCATGTTCCCGTCGACACCACCGCAAACGGGGCCGCACGGTCGATCAGATGCGGCAGCAGCGACGCATTGCTGTCATGGATGCCGCACAGAACCGGCGTCCCCGGCGCAAGACCCGTCACGCGGGCCACCTCTGCCGTCACCCCGCCCAGCACATCTCCGGGTCGGCGCGGGGCTGCCAGTTTGCCCGCAATCCCAAGCCGCGCAGGCAGGGACGAAAAGCCCCCCCTGTGCGGGTTCCACAAATCGGTATGACACCCCAGCGATGTGACATCCGTCGCCCGTTCCCCCGACAGGCGAAAGCCCCAGTATTGCGGCCAGGTCGCGATCCATGCCACCCGGTCCGCCAGCCCGCCATCCTGCGAAAACTGCCAGAAAATCTGCGCCCCAAGGTTCAGGCCCATCGGCAACGCGGGCGATCCGGTTTCCGCGAACGCCGGACGGATCGCCTCATACGCCGCACGGCAATCGTCCGGCCCTGTGTGTTCGTAATCCAGCACCGGCGCCGCCAGCCCGCCATCCGCTGCCATCAGCGCGCCGCAGGCCCCATGCGTCGTGATGGAAATCCCGTCGATCCCCTGCGCCGCCTGAAACCCCCGCAACCCCTCGATCACAAACGCCCAGATGCCTTCCGTGTCGAAATGCGGGTAGGGCGGGCCTTCAAGCACCCGGTTCGGCTGCGTCACCACCGCGATCTCCACCCGCGCCGCCAGATCGACGACCGCCAGTTTGACATTGGTCTTGCCGATGTCGATCACCGCGATGCGTTTCATGGCATCTGGAACACAGGGATCAGCGCAGTCACCACAGGCTCATTGTCTGCATGCGTCTCCATCAGGTCCGCCATATGCGCCCACCACCGCTGCATCACCGGATGCTTTCGCAAATCTTCCATCCCGTGATCATCCCGCCGCCACAGCACCCCGAAAAGGATATTGCTCTCCGCGTCCAGATGGATCGAATAATCGCTGACCCCCGCATCGTGCAGCAGCGTTACCAGTTCCGGCCAGATCGCCGCGTGCCGCTTGCGGTATTCGTCTTCCATGCCCCGGTTCAGGCGCATCTTGAATGCGTATTTCTGCATCATTTCCCCCACAACAGACGCGGCACCGCAATCACCCCGATCAGCAGCAGCCCAAGGAAAATCGACATCACGATCCCTGGTACGTTCAAAAGACCAAAGCCGAACGTGACCAGCCCCATGATGAACGCCGCCAGCACCACGCCCGGAATGCTGCCCGATCCCCCCAGAATGTTCACGCCCCCCAGCACCACCATCGTCACCACCTCCAGCTCCATCCCCGTCGCAATGGACGGGCGGGTGGAGCCGAGCCGCGACGTCAGGCACACGGCGGCAATCCCGCTCATCAGCCCGGTGAGCAGGAACAGGATGAACCGCACCCGCCCCACCCGGATGCCGGAAAACAGCGCGGCCGTCGGGTTGTTACCGATGGCAAAAACCATCCGGCCAAAGTTGGTCCGGTGCAGCAAAACCCCATAGGCCAGCGCGCAACCCGCAAACAGCACCAGTTCGAAACTGAACACCCACCAGACGTAACCCTGCCCGAAATAGGCGAAACTCTTTGGGTATCCGGTATAGGCCTGATCCCCCAGCACGATGAAACTCAGTCCCCGGAACAGGCTCATCGTGCCGATTGTCACCACGATGGACGGCAGCCCCAGCCCCGCCACGAAGGCCCCGTTCACCGCCCCGCATGCAACCCCCGTCACCAGCCCCACCAGCACCAGAACCGGCGTATCCGCCCCCGCCGTCATCGCAAACCCCATCGCGGTGGACGCCAACGCGATGATCGACGCCACCGAAAGATCGATCTCACCCGCGATGATCAGCATCGCCATCGCAAAGGCGATCATCGCCTTTTCGGTGAAATTGAACGTCGCATCCGACAGGTTCCACGCGTTCAGGAAATACGGCGACGCGAACGAATTGATCACGAACACCCCCGCAAACACCACCAGCAGCAGCGCCTCCCATGACCGCAGGGCCCGCGATGCACGGCTTGACAGGCGGTCGGGCAGCGGTCGGGTCTGGGGATGAACGGTCATGCAGCCTCCGCCGATTTCAGGATGATCTTGCCCTTTACCCGCGATTGCGTGGCATTGAACGATACCGCCAGCAGGATTGCCGTCCCCGAAATCGCCATTTGCCAGAATGGCGAAATTCCCACCACCGGCAGCGCGTTCTTGATGATGCCGATGAACAACGCCCCCAGCACCGCACCGCCCACCGACCCCACCCCCCCCGCGATGGAAATTCCCCCGATCACGCAGGCCGCCACCACGTCCAGTTCGAACCCCCCCGCAATATCAACATAGGCCACCGCATACCGCGCCACCCACAGATACCCCGTCAGCCCCGCCAACGCGCCCGCGATGAC
>JANMDH010000432.1:0-15058 GCA_031376195.1 Gemmobacter sp.
CGTATTTTTCCATCGGCAGCATGTAGGTCCGGTAGTAGTCTTCATAGACCCAGCGATGCCACATTTCGGCATAGCTTTCCTTCGATTTGTCGCGGTCGGTGGTGCCGTATTCGATGAACGTGCCGATCGCCGCATCGACAATCGCATGGTTCTGCCAGAAGGCATATTTCATGTCCCGTTCGATCAGCTGGTGGTTTTCCGGTTCCTTCAACGCGGCCATCATCAGCGAGTGGCCGTTGCCGATGTGACGGGACTCATCGGATTGCACCGAAAGGAAAACCGTGGGCAGGGCATAGTCACCGTTCCGGGCGGCTTCAGACGGCATGGCGACGAACAGCGTGTTGGTGAAGGCGGTTTCGGCCACAACGGTCAGATACATGCAGGCCGCCGTCATCGCATCGCCGGTCAGGAAACCTTCGCCGAACTGACGCCCGATGGTGGTGGCATAGCATTTCCCGAACGCTTCTTCGGTTATGTCGAAACCGGCCGGATCGATGTAGTTTTCCATGTACCACTTCTTCAGGTTCATCTGAATGGTGGAGTGGCGGAATTCATCGACCATCTGCATGGTGAATCCGGTGCGCAGATCCTCGCCCGGTGCCAGGCGGCTGACCATCGCCATCGACCGCGCCGCACTGATTTCCGGAAAGGGGATGATCGCCAGAAACAGCTTCATCCATTCGACCCAGCGGGGTTCCACGTTGCGGAACATGTCGCCCCGCAAGGCCGCGTCCAGCGCGCCATAGACGCGGTTGTCCTTTTCCTCTTGCATGGAGAAATAAGACCGCAGCACCTGTTTCATCGGGTCACGCGGGGCCTTGGTGATCTTGTAGTCGGTTGGATAGGTCATCGCTTCCTGAACGTAGGAAGGATTCCACCCGAGGTCCGCGATTTTCTTCGTCGCATCGGCAACCGATATGCCCTTTTGCGACGTGATCTTATTCAGTGTCAAAGTTGACATTGTTGCTCACCTTTCATGAGGAAGGGTTGATGGGCAGAACACTTGGCAAAGGTCAGAGAACTGCCACAGGCAGCCATCCATATCGTTGAAAGATCAGTGAATTGTTGTTTCAACGCAGGCCTCCCTTCCTTCGTTCTTGCACCGATCAGGACATGTGGCCCAGCGGTGTCGTTTTGTTCGATCGGTCAATCTAGGGCCGGAAATTCCGTCGGGCAAAACAGATAATTTTCTGTAACGAACAGATACGAAGTGTAACGAAATCTTACGTCCCAGCGGTTTTTCGATTTCATTTTGAGCAGCACACGAACGCCTTACAAAGGATGTGGTGGCAGATCTTCCGGCCTGACTGCACAACGATCAGACGAGGACGGCGCGGTGGCTGATGCGGTAGACAATTCCGACAAGATGGCCGGCCTGCAGAAAATGCGGGTCGCATTGGTTATTCTGACCAGTCAGGAGACATCAAAACTTCTGAGCCGAAGGCAGCGGGTTGCGGGCAAGGAAATCGAAGTGATGTGCGCGGAACGTGATCTGCACCAGAACGGCGAGACCGCGGTAAACCGGGCAGAATTGGACGATCTTTACCGCGATGATGCGATTCTGCGACAGCAGTTGCGGGAAACCGAAGCCGAGATCGAAAAGATGGAAGGACTGATGGCCAAGATTAACGCTGATATATCAGCCCTTTGCCAATCATGATGGGCCAAACGTGATAGGAACGCCGATGAAAGACGAACGCGCACATTTGCAACTGTTTGATCTGATCGCCCGCGATTGGGCATTGGAATCGCCGGCCACGGCCATCAGCTTTAACAGCGCAGATACGGCGGTGGCATTTGATTGTGCCGACGGTACCATTTATCTGGCGGCGACCAAAGACAGGGATTCGTCCAACAGCCGCGTCCGGCGGGCCGTTGATACAGGGCGTCTGACCATTGCCCCGCGCGCCAAACCCGCAGCCCCGCTGAAACCCGCCGATTTTACCGAGGGGCGGACATCAAAGGTTGTGGCACATGGGGCGACTGGCTTTGCCTTTGCCAAGGCAACAGGGCGCATCAATGCGCTAAGCCCGGGCGGGATTTCGGTGCATCTCGCGATCAAAGCCCCGGGCCCTATCAGTTTGATCGCCAGTCATGATGCGATAGTTGCCTATGTCTGTGGCGACCATGTCATGTTGGGTGCCGAAACGATTGCCATCTTGCCTGACATTTCGGCGATCGCATTTTCACCAGACGGGTTGACGCTCGCCGTGGCCCATGCCGACGGACTGTCGCGCTGGACTGTTGCCGCACCGCAGGATGCCCCCCGTCACACCCCGCTGCAGGGTAAACCGACCAAGATCATCTGGCGGGACGACAGCGCACAGGTGGCGCTTTGCCTGCAAAGCGGTGGTTTTTGCGTCGTTGACATGGCAACCAACACGGCCACCTACCACGGTAACTTCCCTGCCCCCGTTCGGTATGTGGCGTTTGCCATGCACACAAACACTGTCATCGCGTCCGGCGCGTTTCGGGTGGCCGCGTGGTCAATGGCCGACAACAGCGATGTCGTGTCGGGCAAGGCAGGCCTTGTGCTGATTGACGCCATTGCCACCTGCCCCACCCGCAATCTGGTGGCCGTCGGCTATGCCAACGGCCTGCTAAGCCTGGCGGAAATTGGCCACCCGGCTGAAATTTTGCTGCGCGAAGATACGGGTGCCGGGATCACCGCGATGGCGTGGTCAGGCTGTGGCACGTATCTGGCCGTGGCGGGCGCAGATGGGTCGGCAGCGCTCGTTGAATTTCCCGACAGCATGTTCAAATCCTGAAAGGTCGCATGATGCCCGCAGAAACGACAGTAGAACTGACCGCCGACGAACAAAGCAAAGACGCTTTCTTTCAACGCATTGCTTTGATCGGCGAAGAAATGATCGCAGCCCACGGGCGTGAATTCGCGACAGGGGCCTTTGTTCTGGCGGCCCGCTGGATCAGCGAAGGCAGAATGGGGGCCAAAGTTGCAGCCCCCGCCGGCACGCCCGCAGCACCCCGGCCCAATTAACCCATGTGCCGCACCGCATCGTAACGCATCGTTACAACAAGATCGGTGCAGGGCCGCTTTCAGATGGGATGCCACAGAATCAGCTGATCCATGTTAGTCTTTCATAGTCACTGTGACAAATTGACACCTCAGTGCAAATTAAGGAGTGCGTCTGCGTGGACATCCATTCTCGGAAAAGCGGCCCGCGGGCGGAAGATCAGCAAGCAAAGCAGCACCTGCAACGCAACTGGAACACCATTGAAAAGCTTGCCGATACGCTAAGCGGCGGGAAGTATTCCGCCGACAAAGCCAAAAAGGCTGCGGCACCACCACAAGCCAAAGGGATTATCTTCGTCGATCAGGCACGTCCGCGTCTGGCCGATGATCCCGTGCCATACCTGCGCATCAGCACAAATGGCCGCGTGGTGATTGCCGATACAAGTTCGGGCATTCAGATGCACTTTCTGGGCGAACTAAAGCGTGTGAACGGCGAAGTCCGCTTCATCATCGCCACAAAGGAGAACGGGTTTTTCACGCCCTTGGACGCCGACCTTACTGAAAAAATCGCGGATCTGGCGAACCTGCAAGTCAACCGCAGCTATTCCGAAGACGATCTGGCGCAAGACATCAAAATGCGGCTTCAGATTGCCTGAATTCAGTCCATCGTGACCAGCCATCGGGGAAGCGCCCCAGCCAGACGAATGCGTCGTTTGCACGGAAACTACGATTAAATCCACGGGAGGGGATTTAATGATGAGTTCAAATGACCGCGCCCAGTCTGCGCGCCCGCGTCTGGGTTTTGATTTCGCGGATGTCGATCCGCAGGAAACTTCAAAGGCGTGGAACCGGTTTCTGGCAAACCGCCATGCACCCAGCCTGCCGCTGACCGGCGTGCGGTCGATCATCTATCAATCCTGGATCCGCAGCAACACCACCGGTATCAGGCCGGAGCAGTTTGCCGCACCATCCCTTGAACGCAACGCGCCGATCAGCAAATCAACCTATGACCACGCAGAGTTGCGACGCGCGACACGTGCATCGCTGACCCAGATCGGCGAATTGCTGTCGGGGGCCGAGGCGATGCTGATCCTGACCGATGCAGATGGGGTAATCTTGGAGACAGTGGGTGACAGCTCGACGCTGACAAAGGCCAGCAAGATCAACCTGAGCGTCGGCGGATTATGGAGCGAGCATGCCTCCGGCACCAACGGTATTGGCACGGCGCTTTGGGCCGGTCAGCCCGTCTATGTACACGGCGAGGAACATTTCTGCGAAGGTATGAAAGCCTGGAGCTGTGCCGCCGCCCCGATCCGCGATCCGATTGATCGCAGCATCGTCGGCGTCATCAACCTGTCCGGACTGACCCGCATCTTTCAAAAACACAACGCGGCCTTCGCGGCCACCGTTGCACGCGATATCGAGGTATTGCTGGAGCAAGAACAAGGGTTGCTGAACATGCGGCTGATGGAGGCAATCATCGGCAATTCCTCTGCGCGCAATGACGGACAAAGCGATGGTCTTGCGGTGGTGGATCGCTTTGGCCGCCTGATTTTCAATCGGAACTCCGGGTTGACCGTGGACGGGTCCGACCGGGATTTAGGCTTGGGTATGCGGTTTTTGGACCTTCGCGAGGGTCTGTCCGAAGCAAACATTCTTGCCTCACTGCCGCCAGAGCATGGCTGCGAGGATATTCAGCTGATCGATATCGACGGCGAAATCAAAGGGGCGGCTCTCGTCTTCAAATCGGCACACCCGCCATTTCGACGTGCGCCTCCAGAACCTGTTCTGGCGTTGCCGGGTGTCGTTATCCCTGGCACAGACCTGAAAATTGTTGGCAAAAGCGACGCAATACTTGAGGCACTGGACACAGCGGCCCGGATCGCGGGCGTTAACACACCCACCCTGATCGAAGGCCAGACCGGCGTCGGCAAAGAGCTGTTTGCGCGACTTATCCATTCGCATATGAAAGCAGACGCCTCCCACCACTTCAGCGCCGTCAACTGTGGCGCGATTACACCGCAAACATTCGGCGACAGGCTGCTGCTTCCCCTTGAGGGAGGGGGGGCAGGACCCCTGTGTCTCGACGAAATAGGCGAACTGCCTGCAGACGTCCAACCCTTCCTGCTGCGCGTTCTGGAAGACCGCTTGACCGGCCTGAGCGGCCCCGACCAGTCAGAGCCGTCTGCAAGGATCATGTCGCTGACCAACCGCGTTCTGTTGGACGAGGTAGAGGCAGGCCGTTTCCGACGTGATCTCTTTTATCGCCTGAGCACCGTCATTCTGAAAATCCCGCCCCTTCGTGATCGGGGCGAAGACATTCTGCTGATCGCCGAACACTACAACCGTAAAATCAACGCTGAAACGGGGCGTGATCTTCTGGTATTCGGGTCAGACGCGCAGGACGCCCTGATGACGCATGATTGGCCCGGCAACGTGCGTGAATTGCGCAATGTCGTGTCCGGGCTGCATTATCTCGCAAAATCCCGGCATATCACACCAACTGATCTTCCGCGCGAAATCACCGTCCCAAGGACCGTAAGCATAGCCCACGAAGCCACGCACGATGCGCAGGAACGGCGGCTTGCAGGGGCGCTGTCGTTGAAACATGCCGAAGTAATTCTGATCGAAAACTCCCTTTTCAATCATCACGGCAACATCAGCAAAGCAGCACTCGCGCTGGGCATATCACGCCCGACCCTTTACCGAAAAATTCAGGCCTTCGGCATTCGGGGCGGCTCCGGTGAAGGGGTCAACAAGACTGGTCAAACCTGATCGGCGTCCGCGCCTTGCAATGGTGGGGGTTCATCGGTGTGGATGTGACATCGGGCACCGACAAATACCGGCGGGATCAGTCTGCCCGAACACCTCGCCTAATTTCTTTATCCACGTTGCACTCATGCCAGTTCCAGTCGACATTGGAACGGCAGACGGCGGCACAGATAGTGTGGGCCTAAAAAAATCCTGTGACGGATGGGCCATCGTGCGAGCGGGAAATTGCGGCCTGCAACCGCGTGTTGCCTGCTGTGCCGATCAGGGCATCAACATCCTGCCAAACCCCGCCTCCCGCTTGTGAAGGGTCGCATCAATGATGCCGTGTGCTCATCTCGAACCGGCACCGAAAACGCGGCTTTCATGCACCTCAAAATGCCGTTGTGCGTTCTGTTGTGGGCCACGATTGCGTCATCGATGACCCTTTCGGTTGGGTGACTGCTATGCCTGACGGCCTGTATACTCAGGGGCGTCCAAAAAACCTTGCACCTTGGCGAAAGCCAAAGCCGTCATGCAGCAAGGTCTGCCACAAGGCGTTCCATAAACTGCCAACCTGCCTCAAACTGCGCCAGTTCCAGATATTCATCCGCCTGATGCGCCTGCGCGATGTCGCCCGGCCCGCAGATCACTGCGGCATAACCTTCGGCCTGAAACTGCCCCGCTTCGGTGCCGTAACTGACCACTTGGGTGCCGTTATCCCCGGTCAGCCGCCGCGTCAGTTCTTCCGCCATGCCCGTGCCCGCCGGGTTCAGCGGCGGCGCGTCGAAAAATCGGTCCACGATAATGCCTGCCGATGGATGCACCGCGCGCATCGCGGCGTCGACGCGGGCAATCTCGCCCTCCCACCGCGCATACCAATCTTCCATATCCTCGCCCGGAACGATCCGGAATTCCATCACCAACTCCGCATGTTCCGCCGTGATGTTATGTGCCGTCCCACCTGCGAACGCCCCCACATGCAGGGTCGTGAACGGTGGGTCGAACGGGGCCGCAAGAACGGATGGCACCAATGACTGCACCCTTGCATTTTGCTCATTGATCCAGCCAATCAGGCGCGCACCTTCCATAATCGCCGACACGCCGTAAGGCAGCCGCGATGAATGCACCGGATGCCCGTGCAGGGTCACGCGGTACCCCGCCCCACCCTTTTGCCCCGTGATCACCCGCATCATCGACGGCTCGCCCACCACCACCGCACCCGCCCGCGGCAGATGCGCGGCCATCGCCCGGATCATCGCCGGCGCACCCAGCAGACCAAGTTCCTCATCATGGCTCAGTGCAATCTGGATCGGGCGTTTGATCCCCGACGCCAGCGCCAGAGGCACCGCCGCCAAAGCCAATGCCACAAAGCCCTTCATGTCGCAGGTGCCGCGCCCGTACAGCCGCCCCTCCCGTTCCGTCACCGTCCACGGATCCGACCACCAGACCTGACCTTCCACCGGAACCACATCCGAATGCCCCGACAGGATCACCCCACCGGGTTCCCACGGCCCGATATTGGCGTAAAGCGACGCTTTGCTGCGATCCTCGTTCCACACCCGGTGCGCCGTCACGCCATGTCCCGCCAGATAGCTTTCGACCCAATCCACCAGCGCCAGATTGCTGTCACGACTGACCGTCGCGAAGCCCACCAGCCGATCCAGAATATCGCGCGCCAGTTGCATTCGATGTTTTTCCATTCCGCCGGATACGCCTGCACCCTGACCCGCGACATGCCGATGTTCAAGACCTTCGCATCTCACCGCCCGGCTTCCTTAAGGGCAGCCTGATGCCAAAAGGAAAGAAACTTGCGGGCTTGCGAAAAATGTCTAAGACTAATCGAAATACGGCGGGCAGATTGCGAACAGAACCGCCGAAAAAAATATCACGCGGGGAGCGTTGTATGCCCGATGGGGCTTTGCCTGTCCTTGATGTCAAGGGCCTCAAAACCGTTTTCCGCACCCGCGGGGGCGAAGTGCATGCGGTAAATTCCGTCAGTTTTCACCTTGATCCTGGTGAATTGCTGGGTGTTGTCGGCGAAAGCGGATCCGGCAAATCCGTCACGATGATGTCTTTGATCCGCCTGTTACCGTCGCCACCAGCCGATATCCGGGCCGGCAAGGTGATGCTGGGCGATATTGACCTGCGCACCTGCGACGCCGAAACCTTGCGCAGCGTGCGGGGCGCGCGGATCGGGTTCGTGTTCCAGGACCCGATGACCAGCCTGAACCCGGTGTTCACGGTCGGCGCGCAGATCATGGAACCGCTGCGCGCGCACATGGGAATGACGAAAATTCAGGCCGAGGCGCGCGCGGCAGAACTGCTGGAACTCGTCGGCATCCCGGATGCCAAGGCCCGCCTCGCCGCCTATCCGCACCAGTTTTCAGGCGGCATGCGGCAACGGGTCATGATCGCCATCGCATTGGCCTGCGATCCCGAAATCCTGATCGCGGATGAACCGACAACGGCACTCGATGTGACGATTCAGGCGCAAATCCTTGAACTGGTGCGGGAATTGCGGCACAAGCTGGGGATGGCGATCATCTGGATCACCCATGATCTGGGCGTCATCGCAGGCATCGCCGACCGGGTGATGGTGATGTATGCCGGGCAGATTGTCGAACAGGTGCCGGTGGCCGATCTGTTCGCCCGCCCCCAGCATCCCTACACCCGCGCCCTGCTGAAAACGATCCCGAAACTGGGCGGCGGGCGCGAAACGCGGCTGCAGGTGATCGAAGGGCAGCCGCCGATCATGATGGCCGAACCCGTGGCCTGCGCCTTCCGCGACCGCTGCGCGCATGTCTTTGCGCGCTGCCATGCCGAAAACCCGGTGCGGCGCGCGACAGATGGCAAAGCGGTCGGCCAGGGTCATGATGTCGCCTGCCATTGGACGCCGCCGGACGCCATGGCAACGGCCATCCCCGAGGCCGCCCATGCTTGACGCCGCACCCCTTCCCGCAAAACTGGTGCCCGCAAAACTGATTGAGGTGCGTGACCTCAAGATGTATTTTCCGATCCACACCGGCCTGTTCCGCCGCCACACCGGCGATATCAAGGCCGTGGATGGCGTCAGCTTTGACATTTACCAAGGGGAAACCCTGGGCCTCGTGGGCGAATCAGGTTGTGGAAAATCAACCGTCGGTCGCGCGCTGCTGCGTCTTTATGAACTCACCGGCGGGCAGGTCATCATCGACGGAACCGATATCGCAAGCCTTCACCCGGAAGCGTTGCGCAAGGCGCGGCCTGCAATGCAGATGGTGTTTCAGGATCCGCAAGCCAGCCTCAACCCCCGCATGACCCTTGCCGCCATCATTGGCGAGCCGCTGTTGGAACATACCGACTGGGATGCGCAGCACCGCCTTGCCCGCGTCTATGAACTGATGGATGCAGTCGGCCTGAACCGCCGCTTTGCGAACCGTTACCCCTATGAATTTTCAGGCGGTCAGCGTCAACGCATCGGCATTGCCCGCGCCCTTGCCCTAAACCCGCGTTTCATCGTCTGTGACGAACCGATTGCCGCCCTCGACGTGTCGATCCAGGCCCAGGTCGTGAACCTGCTGGAAGATCTGCAGGAAAAATTCGGCCTGACCTATCTGTTCATCAGCCACGACCTGTCGATGGTCCGCCATATCGCCGACCGGGTCGCCGTGATGTATCTGGGCCAGATCGCCGAACTGTCGCCGCGCGATGCGCTGTTTGCCAAACCCTTGCATCCCTATGCCAAGGCGCTTCTGTCCGCCGTGCCCGAACCGGACCCCGTGCGCGAAGCGACGCGCAAGCGGATCATTCTGGTCGGCGACGTGCCCTCGCCCGCCAACCCGCCCGTGGGCTGCAACTTCTGCACCCGCTGCCCCGAAGTGCAGCCGATCTGCCGCACCGACGAACCGAAATTGCGCGAAGTCGCCCCCGGCCGTCAGGTGGCCTGCCACTTCGTGCCCATCCAGACCACAAGCGCCGGATCAACCGGCCCCCGACCCGAGGCTATCGAGCCAACCCAACAAGGAGTGACCCAATGAAACTGAGAACTGCCCTTCTGGGCGCGGCGGCCGCCTTTGCGCTGGCCCCCGCCGCCCATGCCGAACGCGGGACGGACGGACAGGTGAACCTGAGCTTTGCTCAGGCCGTCTCGACGCTGAACCCGTTTTTGTCGGGTGGCACCAAGGATATTTATGCCGCGAGCATGGTCATCGAACCGCTGGCAGGCTTTGACACCTCAGGCGTGATCTTCCCGCGCCTTGTGACCGAAATTCCGACAGTGGAAAACGGCGGTATTTCCGCCGACCTGAAAACAGTCACCTGGAAACTGATCCCCGGCGTCAAATGGTCGGATGGCACGCCGCTCACGTCGGCGGATGTCAAATTCACTTGGGAATACTGCACCCACCCCGAAGGCGGTTGCGCCCAGTTGTCCAAGTTTGAAGGTGTGACCGCCGTTGACGCCGTCGATGATCTGACGGTCCTCGTCACCTTTGCCGAAGCCAAGCCGAACCCCTTTACTGCCTTTGTCGGCAGCCAGTCCCCGATCCTGCAAAAAGCGCAATTCGAAGCATGCCTTGGCGCTGCAGCCCCCACCTGCACCGCCCAGAACAACGCGCCGCTGGGCACCGGCCCCTTCCGCGTCACGGATTTCAAAGTGAATGACGTGGTCACGATGGAAGCCAACCCCGAATACCGCGATCCGGCAAAACCCGCTTTTGCAACGGCAATGATCAAAGGCGGCGGCGACGCGCTCGCCTCGGCCAGTTCCGTCATGGAAACCGGCGAATTCGACTATGCCTGGAACACCCAGATCGCCCCGGACGTTCAGGCAACCATGACCGCCGCCGGCAAGGGTCAGTTCGTCGTCGCCTTCGGCACGTTGGTCGAACGGCTTGAACTTAACCTGACCGACCCATCGCCCGACCTGGCCGACGGTGAAAGGTCAACCGCCAAGCATCCGCATCCGTTCCTGTCCGACCTCAATGTGCGGCGCGCCCTGTCAATGGCGATTGACCGCCAGACGCTGGTCGAGGTTGGCTATGGTGCCGGCGGCCTGCCGACCTGCAACCTTGTCCCCGCCCCTGCCGCCTTTGCGTCCGACAACACCGGCTGCATCGCCCAAGACATGGAAGGCGCAAAAGCCCTGCTGGAAACAGCCGGTTGGACCGACTCCGATGGCGATGGCATCCGCGACAAGGATGGCAAGAAACTGGCGATTCTTTATCAGACAACGGTCAACCCGATCCGGCAGGACTTCCAGGCCCTGATCAAAAGCTGGTGGACCGAACTTGGTGCCGAAGTCGAACTGAAGGCGATTGATCCGGGCGTGTTCTTTGGCGGCGATGCTGCCTCGCCCGATACGTTCCAGCGGTTCTATGCAGATGTCGAAATGTATGCCGACAACTTCGACGGCACAGACCCGCAAGTTTATCTCGCCAACCGCACCTGTGAAAAGGCGCCAACACCCGAAACCCAGTGGCAGGGTGAAAACATCAACCGCTATTGTGACCCGGCCTATGATGCGCTCGTCGTCGAACTGGGCAAGGCTCAGGGCGATGCCGCACGTGGGGATATCGCCAAAAAGCTGAACGACATGATCACCAAAGACAGCATGGCCATGATCCCCTTGGTCCACCGCGGCACCCTGTCGGCGCATTCCAACGCGCTGGGTGGCGTGCAGATCAACGCCTGGGACAGCGAATTGTGGAACGTGGAAAACTGGGTCCGCGTGAAGTAAGCCTTATGCAGCCCCGGGCACGTTCCGGGGCTGCACCTTTTCCATCCCCCGGACACAACCATCCAAGGCGCGGCAATCATGCTCACCTACACGCTCCGGCGGCTGCTGTTGGCCATCCCGACACTTCTGCTGATCAGCCTTGTGATCTTTCTGCTGGTGGATCTTGCCCCCGGCAGCCCGATGTCGGAAATTCCCCTGACAATTCCGCCGGACGTCCGCCTCAAGATGATTCAGGCGATGGGTGCGGATCAACCCGTCTTCGTCCGGTATCTGCTCTGGCTGAAACAGTTTTTCTGGATCGAACCCGCCTATGCCATAGACGGCTGGTTCGGCACCGATCTTGCCCAGGGCGCACAGCGCATCCTGTCGTGGCAGTCCAAGGTTCCGGTGTTCCAGTTGATCGGCGAACGCCTGCCCCAGACCCTGATCGTGATCGGCACTGCTTATCTGGTCGGCATTGCCATCGCCCTGCCCATCGGCATTTATTCCGCCTACCGCCAGTACAGCTGGTTTGATCAGGCCGGCACGTTCATTGCCATGATCGGCTATTCCGTCCCCACATTCTTTACCGGCGTGTTGCTGAAGGTCATCTTTTCCGTCTGGCTCGGCTGGTTTCCAACCGTCTACGACACCACCTTGCAGGTCGTTGATTGGGCGAGTTTCCTCAAACAGGCCAAACAGATGGCCCTGCCCGTCATGGTTCTGGCTCTGTTCAATGCCGCCGAAATCAGCCGCTACACCCGCGCATCCATGCTCGAAAACCTTGGCACGGATTACGTCCGCACGGCACGCGCCAAAGGCATGACTGAACGCGTCGTTGTTCTGAAACATGTCCTGCGAAATTCACTGATCCCCGTGGTGACCGTCATCGCCCTTGGCATGCCCGCAATCTTTGGCGGCGCGATCATCACCGAACAGGTGTTCAAGGTGAATGGCATCGGTGCCGCCCTGATCGGGGCCATCCATGTCAGCGACCTGCCGACGGTGCAGACCCTGACCTTCATCTTTGCGGTGCTGATCGTGCTGTTCAATCTGGTTGCCGATATCCTGTATGGCATCCTTGACCCAAGGATCCGCTATGACTGACATGACCCTTGAAAAACCCCGCAGCCAGTGGACCGAGATTTGGCAGCAATTTCGCGCGCACAAGGGGGCGATGGTGGGCATGATCGTTCTGGGATTGCTGATCGTATTCGTCCTGATCGGCCCGTTCATCTGGCGGATTGATCCGAACTTCATCGACTCCGACACGGTCAAGATGTTCAAATCCCGCAACCTCGGGCCCAGCTGGGCGCATCCTTTGGGCACGGATCAGTTGTCGCGCGATTTTCTGGCCCGCCTGATGGCGGGTGGGCGCGTGTCGCTCGCCGTCGGTCTGATTGCCATGATCGTCGCCATTTTCATCGGAACGACCGTCGGTGTGCTCGCCGGATACTTCCGCCGCCTCGACGGGCTGCTGATGCGCCTGACCGACCTGTTTCTGGCGCTGCCCCTGCTGCCCTTGCTGCTGGTTCTGGTCATGCTGTTCCGCGACGCCATTGCCGGCGTCATGGGGCCTGAACTGGGGACCTTCATTCTGATCGTGATGGCGATTGGCGTGACAAGCTGGATGAACGCCGCCCGCATCGTCCGGGGCGAAGTGCTCGCCTTGAAGGAACGCGAATTTGTCCTCGCGGCGCGGTCCATTGGCACCCCGCCCCGCCGGATCATCACCCGTCATATCCTGCCCAATGTGTTAAGCCCGGTCATGGTTTCGGCCACCTTGGGCATCGCAGGCGCCATCATCACGGAATCGGTGCTGTCCTTCCTTGGCCTTGGCTTTCCACCGGACTTTCCGACTTGGGGCCGCCTTCTGTTTGACGGCGTCGAAACGATGACGATCTACCCCGAACGCGTCTTCTGGCCCGGCCTTGCGATTTCGCTGACCGTGCTGTCGGTGAACTACATCGGCGACGGCCTGCGCGACGCGCTCGACCCGCGCATCCGGGGCAGGTAAGGCATATCGCGTCACCCGAGGTGATTACGTATCCTGCGGACAGCCAGCCACACCAGCCCGATCACAACCGGCGTCAGCAGCGCCATCGTCATACCATGGCTCAATCCCATGGGCTCTGTCACCGGATAGGCCACATAAGCCGCCAGGTTCACAGCATAATAGCTGATCGCAACGGTCGACAGACCTTCCACCGTGCGCTGCAGCCGCAGTTGCAGATCCGCCCGTTTGTCCATGCTTTCCAGCAGCTTCTGGTTCTGCGCTGACCGCTCCACGTCCACCCGCGTCCGCAGCAATTCCGCGGCGCGTTCCGCACGTTCCGCCATCGACCGCAGCCGCGCATCTGCCGATTTCACCGTCCGCATCGCCGGATCATAGCGGCGCATCATGAATTCGCCAAAGCTCTGCCTGCCGCCCACCCGCACCTCGCGCAGCACCTCGATCCGCTGGTTCACAATCGCCTCATACGCCGCCGTCGCCCCGAACCGAAACGAAAACTGCACCGCAAGGCTTTCGAGTTCGGCCGAAATTGTCAGCAGTTCGTGCAACGCAACCTCCGGGCTGCCCCCGGATTGATCCAAGCCCGACACCAGCGCCGACAGCTGCGGGTCCAGTGCGTTCAGCCGCGATGTCAACTGCCGCGCCCGCATCAAGCCCAGCATCGACATGCTGCGATAGGTTTCAATCTCGCACAAACGCTGCACGATCCGGCCAATGCGGCGTTCCCCCGTGCCCGGTCGCACAAAGACCGCGAACCGCATGTGCCCCGCCGCATCAATCCGGAAATCCCCCGCAACGATTGCCGCGCCGTCCACAACCCGGCTGCACGCAAGGCTTTCGGGAACAAACCAGTCCTCCAGTTTGTCCACCACAGCCGCTTCGTCCTCTGGCAGCATTTCAACCCGGATCAGAACGGACGTCAGCCGCGTGCCCGGGGCATCTGCCAGCCAGTCTTCGGGAAACACCCGCGCCTCGGCAGGGTCAAAGGCCCGGTCAGGCAGGCCGGGCACAAACGCCGAATAGGTCACGAATTCCGTATGGCTTTCCCACTTCAGTTCCGCCCGCCCCATCGGCCCGGAAAAATGCGTGGCATCAGGCTGCGGGTGGGCCGACCCGTTCCGGTCCAGCAGTGCCAAAAGATGCGCGCGGTCCTTCCCCCGGTCACGATTGGCCGCATCCTGCGGTTCCTTGATGGCCACGTAAACCGCATGGCAGGGCGCTTCCAGCGCGGGAAAAGGCCGCGCATGCAGTTCGTTCACAAGCGCATAGCGCAACGGGTGGTCGGTGATCGGCGGCATGGGAACCCTTTGGAAAAGCGTGCAGTTCGGCGGAATAACGATGCGCTGTGCTGTCGTCGGAGTGAAGGAATACTTGGGCATACGTTGGGCCTGTTGCATTTTATCCCATGCGCCCGGCAACGGGATGGGCAGAATGCCCACCTGCCCCTCTCACCTCATTCGATCATCGGCAACAACGCATCCAGCGACTTTTTCGCGTCGCCATAGAACATCCGCGTATTTTCCTTGAAAAACAGCGGGTTCTCAATCCCCGAATACCCCGTCCCCTGCCCGCGTTTCGACACGAACACCTGTTTCGCTTTCCAGACCTCCAACACAGGCATCCC
>JANMDH010000337.1:0-8515 GCA_031376195.1 Gemmobacter sp.
CACCCGCCAGCGTCCGCCCGCCGCCAGACGCGGGATCGCGACCAGCCGAAGCTGCGATGCAGGCGCAAGGGGCGTGTCTATCCGGTTCATCTTTGGCCTTTTCCGACATCACAGGTAAACCGTCTATCCCCCCAATTCTCAAGCGAAATGTCGGATTGGGGCCTTGCACTGGCGAAATCTGGCCGGGGGCGTCGCCGCCAAGGTGCGTGGTGCCGCGCGTGGCTGGCTGCGGCCAATTTGTCGTGATGCCCACCTATTGTGGTACGATGACCTGCCACCCCTTCATGCGGTTGCGAAACCATGTGCGCTGACGTTTGGCGTATTGTTTCGACGCCGTCTTTGCGGCGGTGATTGCGGCGTCGAGCGGTGCCCTGCCTTGCAGATGCGCAATCAGTTCCGGCGCACCAATCGCCTGCGCCCAAGGTTTCTCGGGTTGCCAGTCGGGCAAAGCGGCACGTGCCTCCTCCAGCGCACCGTCCCTCATCATCGCGTCGAACCGCTGATCGATTCGCGCCGACAGCCAGTCACGATCCGGCTGCAGGACAAGGGCCGTGCAGTTGCTCAAGGCCAGCATCGGTGCGGGCGTATCACGTTGCCAGTCCGCCAGGCCGCGCCCGGTGGCCTGCGCCACTTCCCAGGCGCGCTGTACGCGGGCGGGATTTAGGGGATCAATCCTGCCGCGGGTCACAGGGTCCAGTTCCGACAGCATCCCCGCAACATCACCGGCCAACCGTCGGGCATCCGCCACGCTCCGCACAAAGGACGGAATCTCGGGAATCGGGGCCAGTCCCGTGGTCAGCGCCATGAAATACAAACCCGTTCCCCCGACGATGATCGGGCGTTCCCGGGGTGTCAGAACATCTTGCACGTCGCGCAGCCAATGGCCGACTGAATAGGGTTGGTCCCGCCCCACATGGCCAAAAAGATGGTGGGGATGGCGTCTTTCGTCGTCAATCCCGGGCCGCGCCGTCAGAATCTGCCAGCAGCCGTAAACTTGCAGCGCATCCGCATTCACGATCACCCCCCCGGCGCGATCCGCAATCTGCATCGCAAGATGGGATTTTCCGCTCGCCGTGGGGCCGGCTATCAGCACGGGCCGATCCGGGGGAAGGTGGCTTGCAAGGGGCACAATGATCCTGCGGCTTGTGTGAAGGACAGGTTGAATCTGCGCCCGTTTTACGACATTTTGTGGCGCAGTCACCAAATCCCTACAACATGCCAGACAAAAGGGCGAACCCAGATGCCAGAATCCCCGCCCGCCGCCCGCCGCTATGAACGCGTCATGCTCAAAATTTCAGGCGAGGCGCTGATGGGCGATCAAAATTACGGGCTGCATCCCCCGACCGTCCAGCGCATCGCGCGCGAAGTGCAGTCCGTGCACGAAATGGGGGTCGAGATTTGCATGGTGATCGGCGGCGGCAACATCTTTCGCGGCCTGCAAGGGTCGGCCCAGGGGATGGAACGGACGACGGCGGATTACATGGGCATGCTGGCCACCGTGATGAACGCCCTTGCGATGCAGTCGTCGATGGAGGCACTGGGCATCCACACCCGGGTGATTTCGGCAATCCCGATGGATCAGGTGTGCGAACCCTACATCCGCCGCCGCGCCGTGCGCCACCTTGAGAAAAAGCGCGTGGTGATTTTTGCGGCGGGCACCGGAAACCCCTATTTCACGACCGATACGGCGGCCACGCTGCGGGCGTCGGAAATGGCGTGTCAGGCGATCTTCAAAGGCACCAAGGTCGACGGGGTCTATGACAAGGATCCAAAGAAACATAGCGATGCAAAACGCTATGACGTGGTGACCTACGACGAGGTTCTGCAAAAGAATCTGGGGGTGATGGATGCCTCGGCCATTGCCCTTGCGCGCGACAATGATCTGCCGATCATCGTCTTTTCTCTGGATGAACCCGGTGGCTTTCGCGGTATTCTGGCGGGGCAGGGCACCTTTACGCGGGTTCAGGCCAGGCGGGGATAGGGGTCTATACAAACCGGGGGTGCATCCTGCTATAGGATGCTGAAGTCAGGAAAACGGGACGAGGACGCCCATGGCGCAAGACGAACTTGAGATAGACCTTGATGCGATCCAGCGTCGGATGGACGGTGCGATGAATGCACTGCGCACCGAATTCGCCAGCCTGCGCACCGGGCGGGCCTCGGCGTCCATCGTGGAGCCGATCATGGTGGACGCCTATGGGCAGATGACGCCGATCAATCAACTGGGCACGGTGAACGTGCCCGAACCGCGCATGGTGGTGATCAACGTCTGGGACAAGGCGATGATCGCCAAGGTGGAACGCGCGATCCGCGATTCGGGGATCGGGATCAATCCGGTTGTGGATGGCCCCCTGATCCGCCTGCCAATCCCGGAACTGAACGAAGAACGCCGCCGTCAGCTGACAAAAGTGGCCGCGACCTATGCCGAAAACGCCAAAGTGGCGATCCGCAACGTGCGGCGCGATGGCATGGACCAGATCAAGAAGGCCAAGACGGCAGGGATGGGCGAAGACGACCAGAAGATGTGGTCGGACGAAGTTCAGGAATTGACGGACAAGGCGATTGCAGCCGTCGACAGGACGCTGGAATCCAAACAGGCGGAAATCATGCAGGTGTGATCGGATCATTCCCGCAAAGTGAAAAATTTTCGACGAAAACTTCTCCGAGCAGTGCATAACACAAGAAAGCCCACAACGGGCAACAAGGGGCAGACGTGGCCGCGAACGACAGATCGACAGGAAAGCCGCCGCGCGTGGCAGACCATGTGGCCATCATCATGGACGGCAATGGCCGGTGGGCCACAAACCGGGGTTGGCCGCGCCTTGTGGGACACCGCAAGGGGGCCGAACGCGTAAAGCAGATTGTGCGCTGTGCACCCGACATCGGGATCAGGTGGCTGACGATCTACGCTTTCTCGACCGAAAACTGGAAACGCTCGACCGAAGAAGTGCTGGGTCTGATGTCCATCTTCGCCCGCTACATCGAACGCGAGGCCGACCGCCTTGCTGCCGAAGGGGTGCGCATGCGCTTCATCGGGGATCGCAGCCGTCTGGACCCCAAGTTGCAGCGCCTGATGTCGGGGATCGAAACACGGACGGCGGGGCTGACGCGGCTGAACCTGACGGTGGCGATCAACTATGGCGGGCGCGATGAAATCGTGCGGGCAGCGCAGCGTTTGGCCGCCGACGTGGCGGCGGGTCTGCTCAGCCCCGATCAGGTGACCGACGAGGCGATCTCCGCCCGGCTGGACACCGCCGATATCCCCGACCCCGATCTGGTCATCCGCACCAGCGGTGAAACCCGCACATCGAATTTCCTGCCGTGGCAATCGGCATACGCCGAATACGAATTCACCGAAACGCTGTGGCCCGACTTCAGCCCCGATGAACTTGCGCGGATCGTCGGCGGCTTTGGCACCCGTGAGCGGCGTTTTGGCGGAGTGTCGGGCGCATGAGCGCGGCCAGCAGCCGCTGGGGCGATCTGCGCACGCGGGTCATTTCCGCCGGGGTCATGCTGGCGGTCGGGGCGGCAGAAATATGGCTGGGCGGGCCGACCTTCCGGGTTCTGGTTCTGGTCCTGATCGCCGTGATGATCTGGGAATTGGCCCGGATGACCGCCCCCGCCGTGACCGAGCAGGTCAATGCGGCAGGCTTGGCTGTTCTGGCGGCCCTCGGGTTGTTTGGCACAACAGCACTGTCAGCCGATTTTGCGGTGCCGTTCCTCCTGCTTCCGGCGCTGTCGATGGCGCTGACGCCGCGCCGCGACAAGATCTTGGCGGTTCTTGCTGCCCTGGCCATACTGATCGCTGGCTATGGCCTCGTGCAACTGCGCGAAACGTCGGGCACCCCGACGATCCTGTGGCTGGTCGGCTTGGTGATCTTGTCCGATGTGCTGGGCTATTTTGTCGGGCGAACGGTCGGTGGGCCGAAGTTCTGGCCCAAGATCAGCCCAAAGAAAACATGGTCCGGCACCGTTGCGGGTTGGGTCGGGGCGGCGGTCTGGGGCGGGGTTTTCGTGATTTTCGCGGATGCGCCCCTTGGGTTGGTTGTTCTGTCCGCTTTGGTTGCTGTCGCCGGACAGTTGGGTGACATCGGCGAAAGCTGGATCAAACGGCGCGCGGGCGTCAAGGACAGTTCCAACCTGATCCCGGGGCACGGTGGCGTGATGGACAGGTTCGATGCGCTGACCGGGGCCGTGGTGGCCGTGGTCGTGCTGGGGCTTTTCCTGCCGCTGCCGCTTCCCCCGGGGCCGTGACGCGATGCGGTCCGTATCCGTTTTCGGGGCGACGGGGTCCGTCGGGGAAAACACCTTTGATCTTCTGATGCGGGCGGGCGGGCCGTCGGCGTTTGACACCGTGGCGCTGACGGGCGGGCGCAACGTCGCGCGACTTGCCGAAATGGCGCGTGCTTTGCGCGCCGATGTGGCGGTGACCGCCTATGACGATTGCCTGCCCACGCTGCGCGATGCACTCGCGGGGTCGGGCATTGCGGTTGCTGCAGGGGCTGCCGCGATTGCTGATGCCTCGGACCGCCCCTCCGACTGGGTGATGAGCGCGATTGTCGGTGCTGCAGGGCTGGTGCCGGGACTGCGGGCCTTGCAGCGGGGCGCGACACTCGCCTTGGCCAACAAGGAAAGCCTGGTGACGGCCGGCCCCTTGCTCATGGCGACGGCAGCCCGGCACGGTGCGCGCATCCTGCCGGTGGACAGCGAACATTCCGCAATCTTTCAGGCCCTGACGGGCGAGGATATTGCGGCGGTGGAACGGATCATCCTGACCGCGTCCGGTGGCGCCCTGCGGGATTGGCCGCTGAACCAGCTGGCACAGGCCACCGTGACCGAGGCGCTGGCACATCCGAACTGGTCGATGGGGCCACGGATCACCATCGATTCCGCATCGATGTTCAACAAAGCCTTGGAAGTGATCGAAACCCGCGAGTTTTTCGGGGTGGACCCCGATCAAATCGAAGTGATCATCCACCCCGAAAGCCTGATCCATTCGATGGTCGGGTTTCGCGACGGGGCGATCATGGCGCATCTGGGTGCGCCAGACATGCGCCATTCGATCGGTTATGCGCTGAACTGGCCTGCACGGGCGGAACTGCCCGTTGCGCGGCTGGATTTCGCTGAAATTGCACGACTTTCGTTCCGCGCACCCGACCTCGCGCGCTATCCCGCTCTGCGTCTGTGCCGCGAAGTGATGGCGGTTCGCGGCCTTGCAGGAGCGGTTTTCAACGCGGCCAAGGAAGTGGCGCTCGATCATTTTCTGGCGGGTGGCATCGGATTTTCTGATATGGCGGGCGTCGTTGAAGACACGCTTGCCAAGGTTTCGGCAGAGACCCGCCTTGGAAAAGCCGCCGAGACCCTTGAGGACGTGCAAGCGGCAGACCATCTTGCCCGTAGACATGCCGCAGACTGCGCCCGAATACGCCACAGGAAAGGCTGAGCCTTGGATTTTGTAACCCAGTTACCCAGCTTTGGGGGCGCGATCTGGACGCTGCTGGCCTTTGTGGTGGCCCTGTCGATCATCGTCTTCATCCATGAATTCGGACATTACATTGTGGGCCGCTGGTCCGGCATTCACGCCGAGGTGTTCTCGCTGGGTTTTGGTCCGGTAATTTATGCCCGAACCGATAAACGCGGCACCAAATGGCAGTTCGCGGCACTGCCCTTCGGGGGCTATGTGAAATTTCTGGGGGATGCCAACGCGGCATCCGGCAAGGACGGCGAGGCGATTTCGCAACTGTCCGCCACTGAACGCCGCCAGACGATGCATGGCGCGCCCCTTTGGGCGCGGGCGGCTACCGTCGCTGCAGGCCCATTGTTCAATTTCGCGCTTTCGATCCTGATCTTTGCGGGCCTGTTCTGGTACTCAGGTGTCGCGACAGAGCGGACAGTGGTTGGCAATGTCCTATCGCTCCCCGCCGTCGAACAGCCGCTGCTGCCCGGGGATATGATTCTGTCGCTCAATGGCAGTGAAACGCCCGACCTTGCGACGTTCGTGGATGTTGCCGACAAACTGGAACCGGCACCCACCGTCCCTTACGCCATCAGACGTGGCACGTCCGAGTTGACGATTGACGGGCCTTTTCCGTTTCCACCCGTCATCAGCTCGGTTCAGCCCGACACCTCGGCGATGGATGTCGGCATGCAGGTCGGCGATGTCGTGCTGTCGGTCGACGGCCAGAAAATCGACAGTTTCGGTCAGATGCGGGTGCTGGTCGGGGAATCGGATGGCAAACCGATGACTCTGCGCCTGTGGCGTGCCGGAACCACGCTCGACGTGACGTTGCAGCCGAAACGCCGGGATATTCCCAAACAGGACGGTGGATTTGAAACGCGGTGGCTGCTGGGATTGACGGGCAGTCTGGTATTCGACCCGGAAACCCGCAAACCCGGCCCGGTTGAGGCGATCAATCTTGGCGCGCAACAAACCTGGAATGTGATCGGCACCAGCCTGTCCGGACTAAAGCACATGATCACCGGGGCGATCAGTTCGTGCAATCTGCGCGGGCCGCTCGGCATTGCCGAAACCTCGGGCGCTGCGGCCGCACAGGGGCTTGCGGTGTTTATCGGCTTTATCGCGATGCTTTCCACCGCGGTCGGCATGATGAACCTGTTCCCGATTCCGATCCTGGACGGGGGCCATCTGGTGTTTCATGCGTATGAGGCCGTGGTGGGCAAGCCGCCTGCCGAAAAAGCCTTGCGCGCGATGATGAGTGTGGGGCTGACCTTGCTGCTCACGTTGATGATTTTTGCCTTGTCGAACGATTTGTTCTGTCCCTAGGCCAATCAGTCCGCCGGGCTCCATTCCGCCAGTATGAAGTGGCACTGTGCGGCCTCGCCACAACGGCTTGTATCCAGTTGATCAATTTGGGCGAACGCCTTTTGACAAGCCCCGGCAATCCGGCTAGTCAGAACATCAACTGTGAATAAAGCGGGGCGGACGGATGCATCGGGCAAACAAGGCGGATCAGGTGCATTTTGTTAAAATCGAAACTGTGGTGAAAGCCGCCCTGTTTTCCGTTTTCGTTGCGTTATCGACCCTTTCTGCGGGCATCTTCACGCCTGCCGTCGCGCAAAGTTATTCATTTTCAGACGTCGTGATCGAAGGAAATGAACGTGTCGATGCGGCGTCGATCCTGCGGTTTGCCGGAATCGGGCGGGGTGAGGCTGTCTCGGCAGGCGCTTTGAACGACGCCTATCAGCGTATTGTCGATTCGGGACTGTTCGAGGCGGTCGAGGTTCTGCCGCAGGGTTCGACCCTGCTGATCCGGGTCCGCGAATTTCCGGTGGTGAACATCATCAACTTCGAAGGCAACAAGCGCCTGGATGATGAGGCGCTTTCTGCCCTTGTCACCTCGCAGTCCCGCCGCGTCTATTCCCCCGCACAGGCCGAAGCGGATGCGGCGGCGATTACCGAAGCCTATAGCACCGCTGGGCGGATTGCGGCCACGGTGGACCCAAAGATCATCCGGCGCTCCGACAACCGCGTTGATCTGGTGTTTGAAGTCACCGAAGGCAAAGTGGTCGAAATTGAACGGCTGTCCTTTGTCGGCAACCGCGCGTTTTCAGACCGCAGGTTGCGGCAGGTGCTGGAGACGAAACAGGCGGGACTCCTCCGCCGCTTCATCCAGCGCGACACGTTCATCGCCGACCGTCTTGATCTCGACAAACAGTTGCTGCGTGATTTCTACCTTTCGCGCGGTTATGTCGATGTGCAGGTTCTGGACGCAACAGGCGACGTCACCCGTGAACGTGACGGGTTTTTCGTGACGTTCAGTGTGCAGGAAGGCCAAAGTTTCCGGTTCGGGCAGATAAGCGCCGTCAGCGAAATTGAAGGTTTGGATGCCGCCGAATTTCAGGCAGCCCTGCGTATCCGTCCGGGTGTGACCTATTCGCCGTCGGTTGTGGAAAACAACGTGGCACGGCTCGAATCCCTGGCCCTACAAAAAGGCCTGACATTCGTGGCCGTCGAACCCCGCATCACCCGGGACGAGGCGAACCGCGTTCTGAACGTGCAGTTTGCCGTTGTCCGGGGCGAACGTATCTTTGTCGAACGCATCGACATCGAGGGGAACTCGACCACCCTTGATCAGGTGGTCCGGCGGCAGTTCAACACCTCCGAAGGTGACCCCTTCAACCCGCGCGAAATTCGCCAGTCAGCGGAACGCATCCGTGCGCTCGGTTTCTTTTCCGACGCCAGCGTCGATGCCGAACCGGGCAGCAGCCCCGATCAGGTGGTCGTGAACGTGGATGTGGAAGAACAACCGACAGGTTCGCTCAGTTTCGGGGTCAGTTTCGGGTCCGTCAGTGGCACGGCCTTCACCATCGGCTTGCAGGAAAGCAATTTCCTCGGTCGCGGCCAGTATCTGGGCATCAGCATTTCGACGGGCGCCGACAATGTGAATTCGGCTGTCAGTTTTGCCGAACCGGCGTTTCTGGGGCGTAATCTCAAGTTGAAGTTCGACGTCTATTACAACACGACCGACAACGAAAACTCGTTCTACAGCACCAG
>JANMDH010000438.1:0-4343 GCA_031376195.1 Gemmobacter sp.
GCCCGCCAATCTGATCCGCGACAACATTCAGGCTGTCACGCTCCCGGCCCAGACGCAGCATCGTCTTCACGAAATTCGCCCCATTAGCCGAAAAAACCCATGAGGTCCGCAAAATCAGGCTCTGCCCCCCCGCCGCGCGCACCTGCATTTCCCCCGCCAATTTGCTGCGCCCATAGGCGCTGATCGGGGCGGGTGGATCGAACGGCTGAAACGCCGCGTCACCCCTGCCGTCAAACACATAATCTGTCGAAAGATGCACAAACGGCAAATCCCGCTCCGCACAGGCCCGCGCCATCGCGCCGGGCGCATCGGCGTTGATCATCATCGCCAGTGCCATTTCCGTTTCCGCCCGGTCCACCGCCGTATAGGCCGCCGCATTGATCACCGCATCCGCCTTGGAGGAACGGATGATGCCCGCACAGGCCGCAGGATCGCTCAGATCAGCCGCCTTGCGGCCCAGTGCGGTAATGCTGACACCCGCAGGCGCGCGACGGATCAGGGCCTGCGCCACCTGCCCCGTCTGACCAAAGATCAGCAACCTCATCCACTGGTCCCCAGCCGCTGCCCCACGCCATCGCGCGCCAGCAGGGGCTGCCACCAGCCTTCATTCGCCAGATACCATTCCACCGTCCGCCGCAGCCCCTGTTCCAAGGTCACCGAAGGCCGCCAGCCCAGCTCCGTGCGCACGCGCGTCGGATCAATCGCATAGCGCGCATCGTGCCCCGGACGGTCCGTCACGAAACGGATCAATCGCGCATGCGGCGCGCCTGCAGGGCGCAACGCGTCCATCAGGGTGCAGATCATCTTTACCACGTCGATGTTCGCCAGCTCATTCTCGCCCCCGATGTTATAACTGCGCCCCACCGTGCCACGCTCCAGCACCGTCAGCAGCGCATCGGCATGATCCTCCACATACAGCCAATCCCGCACGTTCAGACCCTGACCATAGACCGGGATCGGCAAACCGCGCAAAGCGTTCAGAATAACCACCGGGATCAGCTTTTCCGGGAAATGATAGGGGCCGTAATTGTTGGAACAGTTGGTCACCACCACTGGCAGGCCATAGGTTTCATGCCAGGCCCGCACCAGATGGTCGCTTGCCGCCTTGCTGGCCGCATAGGGACTGTTGGGCGCATAGGGCGTGGTTTCCGTAAATTGCCCTGTCGGGCCAAGGCTGCCGAACACCTCGTCGGTCGAGATGTGATGGAACCGGAACGCGGCGGGTTTGCCCTGTGCCATCCAATGCGCGCGGGCGGCTTCCAGCAGATGATAGGTGCCCGTCACATTTGTCGCAATGAAATCCCCCGGCCCGTCGATGGATCGGTCCACATGGCTTTCCGCCGCAAGATGCATGACCGCATCCGGATTATGGTCGGCAAAGACCCGGGTCAGCGCCGCAGGATCGCGAATGTCAGCATGTTCGAAAGTGTAAAGGTTTCCCGCTGCAACCGCCGCCACGTTCTGTGGATTGGCAGCATAGGTCAGGGCGTCCAGATTGATCACCTCATGCCCCCGCGCCACGGCCAGCCGCACGACCGCCGATCCGATGAACCCGGCCCCCCCCGTCACCAGCAGCTTCATGGCGCAGCCCATTCAAAGGGCGATTCAAAATCCGCCACTCCCGGCGCGGCGGCATCCTTGTCCGACAGCACGGGCGCCCCCGTCAGCCCCCAGTCAACCCCGATCGCCGGATCGTCCCACCGGATACCCGCATCACACTCGGGCGCATAGACATCGCTGCATTTATACTGAACTTCGGTATGCGGAACCCGGGTAACAAAGCCATGCAGGAATCCTGACGGGATCAGCATCTGCCGGGCATTGTCCGCCGTCAGATCAGCACCCACCCATTTCAGATAGGTGGGCGACCCCCGCCGCACATCCACAGCCACATCGAAAATAGCACCCCTTGTGCAGCGCACCAGTTTCGCCTGCGCGTGCGGCGGGCGCTGATAATGCAGGCCACGCAGGGTGTTGGCCTGCGCCGAAGACGAATGGTTATCCTGCACAAAACTGATGGTCACACCTTCTCCCGCCAGAACGGCAGCATTCCAGGTTTCCGAAAACCAGCCCCTCGCATCGGCAAAACGGCGCGGGGTCAGGATCATCACGCCGGGCAGATCGGTCGGCTCTATCAGCATCTTGCAGGAATATCCCGGTTGAACACCCGATCAGCGTTACAACAGGATTGTGGCAAGGCACAGGCCAGAAATCGGGAACAGGCCGGAAATGGAACAGGCGGCTTTGGCCGCCAGCCCCCTTAGTTGGCCATGTTCAGCAGGGCCCGCATCCGCGCCACATCCTGCGGCAGGATCGAATGACCCGCCCCGGGTGCCACATGCAGGCTAACCTCCGCCCCCAGGGCGCGCAACACCTCGGCGCTCGTCCTTACACGGGCCAGCGGGATATGCGGGTCCTGTTCGTGAACCGACATCCAGACCTTTGCCCCGTCCCGCCGCCCCGCATAATCGAACCGTTTGTCCGCATGGCCATAAAGATCGGCCGTTGGCTCCCCCGGCGCGTCCGACGTGCCGATCAATCCGCCCGACAGCCCGAAGACCCCCGCCAACCCTTCGCCCATCCGCGCAAAGGATTCGAGTGCCAGACCAGCCCCCTGACTGAACCCCGCCAGCCAGATTTGCGCCGGGGCCAGACCGTCGGCCTTCAACGCCTGCACCGCCCCCGCCACCTGCGCCAAAGCCTGCGCCAAGGGCGGCTCCATCACCGCCGAAGGCGACAGGAAAGACACGGGCCACCAACTGCGGCCCGGCGCCTCCGGTGCGATCACCGCAAGGTCCGGCAGGGCCAGCGCATCCGCCAGCCCCAGAATATCCCGCGCCGACCCGCCCCGCCCGTGCAGCAGCACAAGCCCCGCCCTGGCCCGCCCCGCTGCAGCCCCCGCGCGGATCATGCCGCAATACCCGGCACTTTAAGCGGCGGCAGAATGCGTTCCAGCTGCGCCCGAAGCGGTTCGTGCTGCGCAGGCAGCATCAAGGCCTGACCCATCGTCGCCACAGGTTCATCCGCCGCAAACCCCGGCGGGTCCGTCGCGATTTCAAACAGCACACCCCCCGGTTCGCGGAAGTAGATCGCGTTGAAATACTGCCGGTCGATCACCGGCGTCGTTGGATGGCCCGCCGATGCCAGCGCCTCCTGCCAGCCCCGCTGTTCCTCATCACTCCGCGCCCGGAACGCCACATGATGGATCGTCCCCGCCCCTTGCCGACCCACTGCCCCCACATCGCTGCGGATAATGTCCACGATTGTCCCAATCGCATCCCCCGGTGCCTGCAGGCGCAGCCGTTCAAACCCGCCCTCGACTTCACTCCCTTTCGCCTCATAGCCGAACACATCCGTCAGGATGCGTGCCGTCCGCTCCGGGTCACGTTCCCACAGGGTCACCGAATGGAAGTCGTGAACCGCCCCCGTGCCGCCCTCCGTCTCGATCAGTTCCACCGGCATCCCGTCCGGGTCGCGCAGCGTGATCATCCGCTGACCGAACCGCATGCTTGGCCCGTCAAAATCCACCGCCGCCAGCGCCAGTTTGTCCATCCAGCCGTCGAACGACGCTTTCGGCACCGCATAGGCCACCGCACTCGCCATGCCCGGCCCCGCACGGCCCGGTCCCGCATTCACAAACGGAAAGAACGTCAGGATCGTCCCCGGCGTGCCCGCCGGATCGCCGTAATACAGATGATATGTATCGGGCGCGTCAAAGTTGACCGTCTTCTTGACCAGCCGCTGGCCCAGCAGGCCCGCATAGAAATCCACATTCGCCTGCGGCGGCCCGGAAATGGCCGTCACATGGTGCAGTCCGGGGATCTTTGTCATCATCGCCTCCGTCTTGCGGTCGGGTGCCACGCTTTGGGCCGCCGCTTTCATCCGATGGATATGGCGCATTCAAGGCTTCACACAAATACCGATCTGCGCGCCATTTCTGTGTTCAGATGCACAGACTCACTTCGGCGCGAAAATCCGGTAATAGGCCCAGTCCGGCAGAAACTGCCCCCCGCGAAAGAACCACGAAAACACCCGTGGAAAGCTCCGCTTGAACGCCCCCGACTCCATCAGCGTCATCATTTCCGCCGCTGCCTGTTCCGGTGTCATCAGGAACGGCATCTTGAAATCGTTCTTTTCCGTCAGCCGCGTCTTGATAAACCCCGGATTGCCCAGTTGCACCGTGATCCCCGTCCCCCGCAGATCACAGTACAGGCTTTCCGCCAGCGCCATCGTCCCTGCCTTCGACGCCGCATAGCCAATCGCCCCCGGCAGCCGCCCCACCCCCGCCACCAGCCGCGACAGAAACAAATGAACCGCGCCCCGCTGCACAACAGACACCGAAT
>JANMDH010000347.1:0-2801 GCA_031376195.1 Gemmobacter sp.
GACCCGAGGGCGATTCGCCAGATGATCGGCAGTTCCCGGTCTGCGTCAAAGCCCGTCACATATTTAGGCGTCACCGCCGCGTCGTCGATCACCACGCCTGCCGCCTTGGCCCCCGCCTTGGCCGCAGCACCTGCGATGTCATCCACCGATGCCGCCGCCACCTTTGCAATGGCGGCCACATCGTCAAACAGCGCCAGAAGTCCGCTCATCCCGCTCTCCATCGCATGTCGGGGAAATCTGCCTTTCCCTTTGGCGGGTGGCCCCCTATCGTCTTGTGCAATGTGAAGGTTCGCGCCGAAAGGGCAAGAGACGACGATGACAAACCGACTTGCCCTGATCCTTGCCTTGTTGATTGCCGCGCTGATGATTGCCGATCTGACGTTGAACGACGGAGCCGCGCTGTTCTTTCTGGCGCGCAAGGTCGTAGACTTGATCGACTATCTGATCTTCTGGCACTAAAAGGCAGATCAGGCGTTGATCTTGTCGTAAAACTGGCACTGTTTACGCTAACATACCGCAATATTCGCGGCTTCATTTTGGACAGGAGAACGCCATGACAGTAAAAGTGGCCATCAATGGATTTGGCCGGATCGGGCGCAACGTATTGCGTGCCATTATTGAATCGGGTCGGACAGACATCGAGGTTGTGGCGATCAACGATTTGGGTCCAGTCGAAACAAATGCCCATTTGCTGCGCTTTGATTCGGTGCATGGCCGGTTCCCTGCGGTTGTGAAGACGACAGCCACAACCATCGATGTGGGTCGCGGGCCGATAGAGGTAACGGCGATGCGCAATCCGGCTGATCTGCCGTGGAAGGATGTGGATATCGTGCTGGAATGCACGGGTATTTTCACCGACAAGGACAAGGCGGTTGTGCATCTGGAAAACGGCGCGAGCCGGGTTCTGGTGTCGTCGCCTTCTGCCGGGGCGGACAAGACCATCGTCTACGGCGTGAACCATGACACGCTGACCAAGGATGATCTGATCGTATCGAACGCATCCTGCACGACAAACTGCCTGTCACCTGTGGCGCAGGTGTTGAATCAGGCGATTGGCATCAAGCGCGGGTTCATGACGACGATCCACAGCTATACCGGGGATCAGCCGACGCTGGATACCTATCACAAGGACCTGTACCGGGCGCGGGCTGCGGCCCTGAACATGATCCCGACCTCGACAGGGGCTGCGAAAGCGGTGGGGCTGGTTTTGCCCGAGTTGAAGGGCAAACTGGACGGTGTGGCGATCCGGGTGCCGACACCGAACGTGTCAGTGGTCGATCTGGTGTTCGAGGCGAACCGCACGACGACCGTGGAAGAGATCAACGAAGCGATCAGGACGGCAGCGAACGGGCGACTGAAAGGCATTCTGAGCTTTACCGACCAGCCGAACGTGTCATCCGATTTCAACCATGATCCGCATTCGTCGATCTTTCACATGGATCAGACCAAGGTGATGGATGGCACGATGGTGCGGATTCTGACGTGGTATGACAACGAATGGGGCTTTAGCAACCGGATGTCGGATACGGCTGTCGCGATGGGAAAGCTGATCTGACACTGCATTCGCAGCAAGCATGAAAATGTAACAAAAGGGTGCCCTTGGGCACCCTTTTTCATCTATTTTGCGTTGCGTTTGCTGCATAGCAGCATCCCTGTATTGGTGGTTGCCGCAGGGTGGTCTGCAGCCCATCTTCGGGTCACGGGAAAGATGTAACAGGACGCGCCCCGTGCAACGGAAAGGACGACAAAATGCTGATGCTGATGATCGACGACATGCTGGGGGCCGTGCGGAAATACCGCCTGTATCGCCAGACCTATGCCGAACTGGCCGTGTTGCCTTTGGACACGCGGCTTGATCTGGATATCTATGACATCGACGAAGTCGCACGCCGGGCGGTCTGGGGCTGATCCCTGCCACTGCCGACATTCTGTTTCGGGGGGCCACATCGGCCCCCTTTTCATGTCAGCGACACTTTGTGATCAGGAATACTTGGCCAGAAGTGCCGTGCGCACCGGTTCGGGCACGAATTTCGACACATCCCCCCCTAATCGGGCGATTTCCTTGACCAGCTTTGAGGCGATTGCCTGTCTGCGAGCGTCGGCCATCAGGAAGACCGTTTCAATCGACGCGTCCATGGCGCGGTTCATGCCCACCATCTGAAATTCATACTCGAAATCCGCGACCGCGCGCAGGCCGCGCAGGATCACCGACGCGCCGACATCGCGCGCGCAGTCGATGAGCAGGTTTTCAAACGGATGAACGACAATCTCGCCCCCCGTCTTGGCGATGATCGCCTGACATTCGGCCTGCACCATCGTCACCCGTTCTTCCAGGGTGAACAGCGGGCTTTTGTCGCGGTTGATCGCGACGCCGATCACCAAGCGGTCGACCAGCGCCATGGCGCGCTGGATGATGTCGGTATGGCCCAATGTGACGGGATCAAATGTTCCCGGATAAAGCCCGATGCGCATGGAATGCCCCCAAGTTTCCACGCCCACGCAACAGGATTGCCGCGGGGGATGCAAGGGGGCGTCAGAACCCCTTGATCATCCCTTCCAGCGCATCGAGGTCAGTCGTGAGTTCCGCGAGCCGGGCCTTGACCACGTCGCCGATGGAAATCAGCCCGACCATTTCCGCGCCGTCCATCACCGGCATGTGACGAAAGCGCCCGTCTGTCATTTTCTGGAGCACGTCATTGGTGCGGTCCTGCCGGGCGCAGGAAATGATCTTGGCGGTCATCAGGGTTTCCACCGTGTCGGACAGGGAAGCAGGCCCCCGGCGGCCAAGTTCGCGCACGATG
>JANMDH010000351.1:0-7607 GCA_031376195.1 Gemmobacter sp.
CAAACCGTGATCCGTCCCCGCCTCAATCGCCGCGCGCCGCTGCACCAGATGCGCTGCGGTTTTCGTATTGGCAATCACCGTGCAATCCGCAAACGCCGCCGTGCCCGCCACATGGTCCAGATGCCAATGGCTAAGGACCACGGTGAACCGCGTGATGCCCATCCCCGATAGCGTGGCACGGATATGGGCGGCGTGATCGGGCGACACATGTGTGTCATAGATCAGCGCGTGATCGCCGTCGTGGATAACATAGCTCGCAATCCCCAGCGACAGCGCTCCGTCATCCACCCAGTTCGGACCGGGGGCAAAGCGGTGCCCAGGCACCCGGCCGTCGTAAAAGGCGAGGATGTTAGGCGCAGGGCGAAGGGTGCGCAGATGGGTCAGCAACCGTCACTCCGCCGCGATCTTGATCACCGGTTCCATGCCCGCCAACACCGCATCCGGCAGGTGGCATTTGATCTGGTGTTCGCCCTCCAGCACCCGAACTGGGGGCATCACGGTATCGCAAAGGTTCCCGGGCACTTCCGTTTTCCAACGGCATCGGGTCTGGAACGGACAGCCCGGCGGCGGGTTCATCGCGGATGGAATGTCCCCCTCCAGAACGATCCGCTTTTTTTCGACCCGCGTGTCGGCGATGGGCACGGCGGACAGCAGCGCCTCGGTATAGGGGTGGTAGGGCGGGCTGAACACCTGATCGGTGGTGCCCATTTCCACCACATGGCCCAGATACATCACCATCACCCGGTCGGCCAGGTATCGAACGATCGACAGGTCATGGCTGATGAACAACAGGGTCGTGCGGTTTTCCCGCTGAATGTCCATCAACAGATCGGTCACCGCCGCCTGCACCGATACGTCGAGCGCGCTGACAGGTTCGTCGGCAACAACCACCTTCGCCCCGCCCGCAAAGGCCCGCGCGATGCCAACGCGCTGTTTCTGCCCGCCAGACAACTGCCGCGGCATCCGTTCGGCAAAGGCGCGTGGCAGTTTCACGAGGTCGAGAAGCTCCAGCATCCGGGCATGGCGTTCGGCATCGGATTTGCCCACCTTGAATATTTCCAGCGCGCGAATGATCTGGCGGCCCACGCTCATCGACGGGTTCAGCGTGTCGAACGGGTTCTGGAACACCATCTGCACACCCGATACCATCGCGGTGGATCGCTGCTGAATTGGCGTGTCCTGAATATCGCGGTCATACAGCATGATCTTGCCGGAGGTCGCGGTTTCCAGACCCATCAACACCTTGGCAAAGGTCGATTTCCCGCAACCCGATTCACCCACGATGGCCAGCGTTTCGCCTTCGCGCGCCTCGAAGCTCAGTGTCTCGTTGGCTTTCACGACCTTCTTGGCCCCACCGCCAAAAACGCCGCCGCTGCTGACTTCGTAATATTTGCGCAGGTCGTCCATTTTCAGGACCACCTCGCCCGGCGGAATTTTGACGTGGGTTTTGCCTGCCTTGACGGGCGCGTTCCAGTCAATCTCGGTCGACCGGATACAGCGCGTCTGATGCCGGGTGCCGACCGTATCGACCATCGGTATCTCTGCCGCATTGCAGCGCCCATCGACAAAGTAATCGCAGCGCGGGCCGAAATTGCATCCGCTGGGCCGTTCATGCGGCAGCGGGAAGTTGCCCGGAATCGCCACCAGAGGGTGGGTGTTCTTGTCCGCCCCTGGAAGCGGGATCGACCGGAACAGGGCCTGCGTATACGGATGGCGCATCTTGTCAAAGACTTCGCCGACATTGCCGGTTTCCACCGCCTCGCCGGAATACATCACGCAAAGGCGGTCGCAGACGTCAAGGACAAGTCCCAGGTTGTGCGAAATGAACAGCATCGACGTGCCGTATTTGTGGCCAAGGTCTTTCACGAGGTCCACAATCCCGGCCTCGACCGTCACGTCCAACGCGGTGGTCGGCTCATCAAGAATCAGCAGGGCGGGTTTGCTCATCAAGGCCATGGCGATCACGATCCGCTGCTGCTGGCCGCCCGACAGTTGATGCGGAAAGGCCTGCAGGATGCGGTCAGGGTCGGGCAGGCGCACGTCCGCCACAATCTGGCGGGCCAGCTTCATGGCGGCGTCGCGGCTCATGCCTTCATGCACCATCGGCACCTCGGCCAGCTGAGCGCCGATCTTCATCGCGGGGTTCAGCGATGCCATGGGTTCCTGATAGATCATCGCAATCTGACTGCCCCGTATCTGGCGCAGGTCTTCTTCGCCCATCGTGGTCAGATCACGCCCCTTGAACTTGATCGTGCCGCCGGTGATATGGCCGTTCTTGCCAAGATCCCGCATCACGGCAAGGGCGACGGTGGATTTGCCGCAGCCGGATTCGCCAACCAACCCCATCGCCTCGCCCGGCATAACGGTGCAGGAAAAATCCATCACGGCGGGTATTTCGCGCAGGCGCGTGAAAAAGCTGATCGAGAGGTTCTCGATTTCCAGAATGGGTTTGGTCGGGTCCCAAGGTACGGTCATCTCTGCCATGGCGATCTCGCTTGGTTGAAGGCGGATCGGGGGCTCTGCCCCCGGACCCCCGGGATATTTTCAGACGGAAAATGCAAAGGTAAAGGGTATCATCAGTCTTTCAGGCTTTCTTCGCGCAGCCCGTCAGCCAGAAGGTTCAGACCCAGAACAAGGCTCATCAGGGCAAGGGCAGGGACGACGGCCGGGTGGGGGAACGTGGACAGCAGGCGGCGTCCGGCGTTGATGGTGGACCCCCAGTCGGGGCTTTCGGGCGTCACGCCCAGCCCAAAGAAGCCAAGCGTCCCAAGCAGAATGGTAGTATACCCGATGCGCAGGCAAAAGTCGACGATCAACGGGCCGCGCGCGTTGGGCAGAATTTCCCACAGCATGATGTACCAGGGGCCTTCCCCGCGTGTCATGCCTGCGGCGACATAATCGCGGGATTTGATGTCCATCACGATGCCGCGCACGATGCGAAAGACGGTGGGGGCATTCACGAAAACGACCGAGACGAAGACGTTCAGCAGGTTCGGCTCCATCTTCCAGAAGTTGAGCGGATCGGCATTGAAGGCAAGGCCGGAATAGACCCAAAGGCCCAGCGCGATGGTAAGACCGACGTAAAGGTTGCGCTGGCGGGGATTGGTGAAAAACCGGCTGTTCCACAGGATCGAAAAGAAGATGATCGGAAACACAAATAGAACCGCTGCCATCACATTAGGGATGGACGCGCGCCAAGGCTGGCCCGTCCAGAACAGGGTGAACTCCGGCCCGGCGCTCTGGATTTCGGGCGTGACGAGCAGGTAGAACAGCAGGATCACGGGAAAGGCGAGGACGAGGTTCGCGACAAAGGAAAGCGAAGTATCAAGTTTGCCGCCAAAGTATCCCGCAGGCAGCCCCAGCGTGATGCCGACCATGAAGGCAAAGGCCGTGGCGGCAGGGGCGATGGTCAGCACCTCGCGCGCGCCCATCACGACCCGGGAAAACACGTCGCGGGCCAGATGATCGCCGCCCAGCAGATAATAGGGATAAAGCCCGTCCTTCAGATCTTTGATCAGGGAACCGGGGCCCGGGTTCTTGACGCTCGACAGGGGGGTCAGGGGGTCGTGCGTGATGATCAGATTGGCAAAGATTGCCGTGAACACCCAGAACATCACGATGGCGAAACCTGTCATTCCAACCGGGCTGTCAAACAGCTTGCCGTACAGCCCCAGGCGCCGTTTGAAGGTGATGGAAACTGCGAACAGCACCACCAATGCCACCCACACCGGCAGAAACTGCACGATCATCTGCCCGAAAATCTGAAACCAACCAAGGTTGTCCATCACATGTTCCTTAGCTGAGCCGGATGCGGGGGTTGAGGTAGGCATAGCCCACATCGGAAATCAGCTGGGTGATCAGAACAATGACCACCGCGACAACCGAACAGCCAAGCAGCAGCTGAATATCGTTGTTGCCCGCCGCCTGCACGAGGGTCCACCCAAAGCCTTTGTAGTTGAACAGTGTTTCCGTGATCACGACACCGTTCAACAACCACGGAAACTGCAGCATGATGACCGTGAACGGCGCGATCAGCGCGTTGCGCAAGGCGTGGCGCACAACGACATCGCGAAACCGAACACCTTTCAGACGGGCGGTGCGAATATATTGGGCGGTCATCACCTCGGTCATGCTGGCGCGGGTCATGCGGGCGATATAGCCGATGCCGTACAAGGCGATGGTCATGACGGGCAGAAAAAAGTTGCCAAAGGTGATGTCATCCATTGCACTGGTGGCAGTGCCTTTGAACAAGGTGCCGCTGCTGATCCAGCCCCAGTCCTTCAGAATCGGCGACAGGCCGGTCGTGGCCGACGCGAACAGGGCCACCAGTATGACACCGGAAACATATTCCGGGGTGGCCGTGGTGGCGATGGCCACTGACGACAGCGCGCGGTCAGTCCGCGATCCTTCGCGCATCCCCGACAGGATGCCCAGCAGCAATGACACGGGCACCATCACCAGAATAACGCACAGCATCAGCCAGCCCGTGGCACCAAGGCCCTTGGCAAGCACGACCGAGACAGGTTGCTTGAACACGGTAGAGATGCCCCAGTTGCCCTGCAAAAGCCCGCAATAGGTGGGGGCAAGTGCCGGATCATCCCCGACGTTCATGCAGCGACCCCGGGTCACCGCCTTTTCGTCGGTAAAGGTCCATCCCGGCAGAACGCCCAGCCATTCGCCATACCGGGCGAAAACCGATCCACCATGGCCGTTTTCTTCGATCCACGTCGCCACGGATTCGTCCGTCATCCGGACTGATCCTTCGGACCGGGCAAGCTTTTCAAGGTTGGGTTGCAGATTGGTCATGAAGAACACGACAAAGGTCAACGCCAATGCCGTCAGGATCATCACGCCGACCCGGCGGGCGACAAACTTCAGCATGGCTTTTCCTTTCCCGTTTGCCGTTCAGGCGAAACGAACAGGGTTGGCTGCACTGCAGCGCATGTCAGAAAAATGGGGCACGCGGGGACGCGCAAGATCAAACTTGCGCGTCCCGTCACGGTGCCCGATCAGGCGATCGACCACTTGTAGTGGTGATGTTCAAACGACGGGTGCATGTCGATGGTCACGCCTTCGCGGGCATGACGGAACAAAGACCGCCAGAACGGCTGCACCATCACGCCTTCGTCCTGCATGATCTTTTCCATCTTGCCCATCAGTTCGCGGCGCGCATCCGCATCGGCAAGCGCCAGAGCCTGCACCATCAGGGCGTCAAACTCCGGGTTGGCCATCGCGGTTTCGTTCCAGGACCCCGTCGAAGTATAGGCGAGCGACATGTTCTGCACTGCCAAGGGACGGTGGTTCCATGTGGTGCCTGAAAACGGGTATTTCTGCCAGTCGTTCCAGAACGTCGATCCCGGCAGGATTGTCCGTTTGACGTTCACACCCGCATCCCGCAACTGGGCGGCGATGGAATCGCAGGTCGCCGCTTCCCAGGCGTCATCCAGCGAGATGAGTTCAAACTCCGCATCGGCAAGGCCTGCCGCCTCCAGCGCGGGCTTGGTCAGCGACGGATCAACCACCTGTGGCGGCAGTGCAGCATACTCAGGGTGGACCGGGCAGGCGTGGTGGTTTTCGGCAGGGTTGCCAAGGCCGGAATAGCCCAGTTCCAGAACCACCGAATTGTCGACGGCCCCCTGCAGGGCGCGGCGGACGGCCACGTCCTTGTAAAGATCCGATGCCTGGTTAAAGCGCACGACAATCGTGGCAGCAGTCACCGCTTCGCTTTTTTTCCAGCCCATCCCGTCAAGGATATCAATGAATTCCCCTACGGTTTCATAGTTCGTGTCGATCTCGTCCGATCCCGCAAGCGCGATCATCGCCGACGGATCAGTACCAAAGTCGATGTAATGGATTTCATCCAAGGGCGGCGTCCCACCCCACCAGGTGTGATCCGCATTGCGCACCAGGGTCATTTTCTGCCCGACGGCAATTTCGCCCGGTTTGTACGGGCCGGTTCCAATCGGGTTCGCCGACGGGTCCTGACCATCGGCAAGGGTCGAATGCACGACCGCCGAAGGGTAATCGGCGATATTCGGCACAATAGCGATGTCTGGTGCGGACAGCGCCAGTTTCACCGTCATCGGATCAACCGCGGTCACCGCGCCATCGCGCAGTTTTGCCGGCTCGGTTTCCGTGCCGACGGTTTGCAGGCTGGGGAAGCGCGACGCCATCGCGTTGCCCTCAACCGATGCATCACACCAGCGCGCAAAGTTGCGGACCACGTCCTCAGCGGTGAAATCGTCGCCGTTGTTCCATTTCACTCCGGGCCGGATGTTCAATGTGTATTCCGTGGCATCGGCGTTGGTTTCCCAGCTTTCCAGCAGACGCCCTTCAAATGTGCCGTCGGGATTGTACTGGATCAGATATTCCAGCCAGCCGCGATACACGTTTGCAATCTGGGGCCAGTCTGCCAGACGCGGGTCCTTGATCGCCTTGGTTTCCATGGCCATCCGCAGGATACCGCCCACTTTGGCCTCTTGTGCCGCGGAGGGGGCATTCATGCCCATCAATCCGTAGGCGGCAGCCGCCGATACGCCAAGGGCGGTCGTGCGGGTCAGAAATTCGCGACGGCTGAGTTTGCCGGCGGCAAGTTCGGCGGCATACATTTCGGCGGCCGGGTGCAGCGGTGCGGCGCGCGGGGTGGAATGAATCATCATGGTCTCCCTGACAGAACTTTTTATGCGGGTTGCGGCACGCCTGTTGGCACGCCACACCCCGGGTATGATTGATCCCGCCACGTCATTGATGCGTGTCAGGCTACCCCCATTGCGCATGGTTTTCAGCGCGACGTCAACGTCGCGTTTTGGACTTGAACGGTGGATTTGCGACATTTTCAAAGGAATAAAGTCACGCAGGCGTCAGGTTGCCCTGCGAAAGGCGGATGGCGACTGCCCGGTCAGGTGTTGAAAAGCGCGCGTGAAATAGGCAGGCGACGCGAAACCAAGGCTGCCCGCGATCTGGCCAACCGGCAAGCGTGTTTCGCACAAAAGCTTTCGCGCCTCAAAGATACGGCGATCCTGCAGCAGGCTGGACGCGGGTTTGCCGCACGTCAGATTGCAGCAGCGCGACAAATGCGTAGAAGTGACGCCGAGCGCAGTTGCAAAATCGGTGACGCCCATGCCAGACCTGAAATCACGCTCCAGCAGGGTTGTATACCGTGCGACCAGTTTTCGCGCCGCATCCGTGCGCGGCACATCGGCAGGGGCCTGTTTGGCAACCTGCCGTTCCAGCCAGACCCCCAAAAGCCCCAGATAATGACGCGTGGCCCGGTCGTGCGCGGGGCTTTCACTGTCCATTTCGCGCTGGATATTGTCGAGCGTGACGTTCAGTTCCTGCTGCTGAAAGGTTTCCCGGATGCGCAGATGCTGTGCCGTGCGCGGCAGGGTCAGATCCGGATTGCGGCCAAAAAACACCGCTGTGCCGAAAACCTGCGGGCTGACATCAAAGCCGTGCATGACACCCGCCGGGATAAAGATGCAGTTGTGCGAGGTGTAACCGCGCGTCACACCCGCGATGGTGATGCGACCCTGACCCTTTGTGAACCACAACAGCATGGGTTCACTGATGGAACGCATCGCCTCCACCCGCCAGCTCCCGCCAGCGGC
>JANMDH010000356.1:0-7490 GCA_031376195.1 Gemmobacter sp.
GGCCTTGAACGACCCGTTTTCCGGCCAGAACCGATAGGGGGATGAAAAAAGCTGTGACAGCGGCTTCAGGCTGACCAGAAAGCCTTCGATAAAAGGGGCGAGCATGAAGAACAGGAACGCAAAGATGCCCAGATAGATCAGGACGATTTCCCACCAGTGATAACGGTCGATCATGGCGCGGGCATCTCTGGTTGTGATTTTCATGATGCCTACGCCCTTTCCAATGAGGCCAGACGGCGTGTGACGCGGAAATAGGCGATGCAGAACAGCGACAGAAAGATGCAGATCACCACTGCCCGGGCCGCACCTTCCCCATATTTTTTTGATCCGATGGCGGTCTGGTAAGTGTCGATGATCATCGTCGTGGTCGAACCCGAAGGCCCGCCCTGCGTCAGGATCCAGATGATGTCGAAACTGTTGAACGTCGCGATCAGCGACAGCATCGACATCGTGATGATCGCAGGGGCCATCAGCGGCAGGGTAATGCGCCGGAACCTCATCCAGCGGCTGGCCCCGTCGGTCCAGGCCGCTTCATACAGGTCTTTCGGGATCGACTGGATCGCAGCAAGGAAATAGATCGTGACCATCGGCACACCGATCCAAACATCCGTGACAATCGTCGCCCAGAACGCGCTGCTGCCATAGGCCAGAAACGCCACAGGGCCGTCTACAATGCCAAACCGCTGCAAAAGTCCGGAAATCATCCCGAACTGCCCGTTGTACATCCAGCCCCACATGAAAATCCCGATGGCCATCGGCACGATCCACGGCGGCATTGTCAGGATGCGGAACAGATGCCGCCCCGGCACCGCCGCGTTCAGCAAGACCGCCCCAAAGGTGCCGATGATCATTTTCAGCAGCACCGAAAAAAACGTCCATGCAAAGGTGCGCAGGATGACGGTCAGGAATGTATCGTTGAAAATCTTTTCATAATTCCGCCCGCCCACATAGTTCGTGACCTTGCGCAGCGATGCGTCGGTGAACGACAGCCGCACCGTTTCCACCAAAGGCCACGCGACGATCACCAGCACATACAGGATCGCCGGGGCCAGCAGCGCCCAGGCAAAGATCAGACTGGACCGCGACTTGATCATCGCTACGCGACCTTCCGCGCAAAGGCGCTGTCATACCGATCCCAGACCGGGCGCAGATCGACCACGGCCCGGGACCGCCGCGCCTCATCCGTGGCAAGGGCCAATATCCCCGCCTCCAGCGCGTCCAGCGGCGACACGGGCAAGGGTCCGCCCCGCATGACATGGGCAATCACTTCCGCCGCCATCTGTTCATCCGCACCGTAATGCTGCGAAAGGGCCGTCGCTGTGTATTCCGTTTCGGTGATCCGCTTTTCCGACATGACATCCGTCACTTTCAGAAAGCCCCGGATGAAATCGCCCTCTGCCTGGCCCCTTGTGCCGAATACCGCAAAGCGGCGGAACTGGTCGGGCGCGTTCAGATTGGTGTGAAAATTCATCCCCACGCCATTGGCATATTCGATGATCGCCACCTGATAGTCGATGATGTCGCCGTCGCTGTCGAACACCTTGTCCGATCCGTTCCAGCCGCTTGGCTTGCGGTGATAAAGGCTCAGATCATTCACCCCCTCCAGCTGCGGATCATTCGCCGGAATGAACGTCTTGCGCCCGCCAAAGCTCGCCACCCGTTCGGGCCGCGCCCCAATCAGGCCGTTGTAAAGATCAAGGTCATGGCAGCATTTTTCCAGCATGAAACTGCCCGACCATTTTTCATACCGCCGCCAGTCGCGCATGAAAAATGCCCCGTGATAGGGAAAGATATGCTCCGCCGCCTCAATCGACACGATCTTGCCAAGGCTGCCCGCATCCCGCGCCGCCAGCAGATCCCGGTACAGCGGCGCATAGCGCAAAACGAGGCCTACCAGCAGGCGGTCATGCCCGTATCTGCCCAGCAACGCCGCCAGTTCATAGCTTTGCTCAAGGGTGGCCACGATCGGCTTTTCCGAAAAAACCTTCACCCCCGCCTCAAGCCCCAGCCTGATCTGATCCAGATGCAGGTGATTGGGCGATCCGATCATCAAAAGATCAAACCCGCCCGCCCTCACCAATTCCTCTGCCGACGCATGAACCCGACCTGCCGGGATGCCGTGCTGTTCCAGAACGGCCAGCCCCACAGGCGCCGGGTCGTAATAGCCCACGATCCGGAAATCGGGGTCCATCTCGCGGAACACATGGCCGAGATAGCCCAAACGGAACCCCAGACCAATAATGGCGACTCGCATTCTCCGCCCCTTGTCACGAAATTCATTTTCTAGATCATGCGCAGGCACCACCCAATCGTCAACGATTTTTCACAGGCCTGTTAATTTTCTGTAATTTGTTTTCACAACTTCCCCAAAAAAAACGCCAGTCCCCGGCACCGTCGGCCAGCATCACGCCGCCGTTCTGACGCACCGGCTCAACCCCAGGATCGCCGCGCCCACCAGACCCGGCTCGATCTCGCACTGCGCAGGCACGATCAGTGGGCGATCAAACCGCCGCAGGATCCGCGCGCGCACCGCCGCGTCCAGCGCCGCGATCAGGGGGCGTGAATTGGACAACCCGCCCCCCGCCGCCATGATCCCCGCCCCCAGCAGGTTTTCCACCATCGCCAACGGCCCCGACAGCAGCGCAAGCCACAGCCCGATGCTGCGGCTTTCACGCGCGTGGCCCGCCTCCCACCCCGCAACGATGTCACGGCTGTCCATCACCGCCCCCGCGTTCAAATGGCTGTGCAGGCGTTCCACCCCCCGCGCCGAACCGACGGTATCCAGACAACCGCTTTGCCCGCAGCCGCAGGCAAACACGGGCAGCGTGACCTCCGGCATCCCCGCAATCCTTTGCGCCACCGGCCCGTGGCCCCATTCCCCTGCAAAGCCGCCGCCCGCATTGATCAGTTCCCCCCGCACCACCACGCCGCCCCCCACGCCGGTTCCCAGAATGATGCCGAACACCACATCATGGCCCCGCCCCGCCCCCACTGTCGCCTCCGCCAGCGCAAAACAGTCGGCATCATTGGCAAGGTCCACCGGCAGGCCAAGGTCGGTTTCCAGATCGGTCTGCAACCGCCGCCCGTTCAGGCAGGGAATGTTCGCCACCGTCGCCCGCCCGGTGTCGGGGTCCACCGCCCCCGCAATGGAAAAGGCCATCCGTTCGGGGCGTACCGCGCAACCGTCCATCGCCGCCCGCAGAACCGCCACAAAACCCGCATAGTCATCCGCGGGCGTCGGCACCCGCCCCATCGGGCGGATGTCGTCGCGCGCATGGGCGTGCGCGATCTTGATTGCAGTCCCGCCGATGTCGAAACACAGGATCATGCCACACGCTCCCCGCCGATCCAGCACGCCGCCGCCGTGATCTGCGGCGTCAGGCAAAAGAAATCCGCCCGCGCCCCCGCCCGCAGATGGCCCCGGTCGGTCAGGCCCAGCGCCGCCGCCGGATGGGCACTCGCCAACCGCAGCGCCTGTTCCAACGGCAGGCCCAACCGCAGATGCACATGCCGCACGGCGTCGATCAGGGCGATGTCCGCCCCGGCCAGCGTCCCGTCGCCAAGGGTCAGCCGCCCGTCCCTGCGGAAAATCCCCCGCCCGTTCAGCGTGAACCCGGTCAGGTCGCTGCCAAGGGTCGCCATCGCATCCGACACCAGGAATACCCCGGGCTTCGCCCGCAACGCCACCCGCAGCACCGTGTCATCGACATGAAACCCATCCGCGATCAACCCCGCCCAAAGCCTGTCATCGGCCAGCGCACCCCCCACCAGCCCCGGCGCGCGATGCTGCATCTGGCTCATCGCGTTGAACAGATGCGTCACCATCCGCGCCCCCGCATCGGTATAGGCCCGCGCCACGTCGCTGCCGCAATCACTGTGCCCAAGGCTGACCACCGCCCCGGCCCCGGTCAGTGCCGCCACCTGTTCCAAGCTTACCGCTTCCGGCGCAACGGTGCAGATCAGATGCGCCAGCACCCCCGCCGCCTGCATCAGCAGGGCAAGGTCATCCCCCGTCATCGGGCGGATCAGCGCCGGGTCATGCGTCCCCTTCCGCGCGGGGTCCAGATGCGGCCCTTCCAGATGCAGGCCCAAAAGGCCGGGCTGCCCCGCTGCCGCAACCGCCGCACCAATCGCCTGTCCCGTCACGCCGGGTCTGTCACTTATCAACGTTGCCATGATCGCCGTCGTGCCAAACCCCGCATGCGCGGCACAGATGCGCGCAATGCCCTGCGGCGTGGGGTCGTTGTTCAACAGAACCCCGCCGCCGCCATTCACCTGCAGATCAATCAGCCCCGGCACGATCCAGCCGCGCAGCCGCGTGCCCGCCCCGCCCCGAACAATATCCGCGACGCAGCCGTCCTCGATCACCAGTGCCGCATCCTCATGCCACTGGCTGCCGTCGAAAATCAGTTCTGCCTGATACACCGCATTTGGCATCGCCCAACCTTACCAGACCGTCCCACGCGCCGCCACCGCCTCGACCCGCGTCACCACCCCGGCCCGGTGAAACACCATCCGATCGAACAGGTTCGACACAACGCAGGTATGGTTCGGAATGATGCGGACCCTGTCGCCAACCCCCGGCAACCGCCCCGAACAGGCCGACAGATCGACCACGCCATGTTCTTCCGAAAGGCTGACGATCCGCGCACCCGGCAGGCCCTCGATCTCGCCATGGTCGGCGAACCCCAGCAGATCCGACGTCAGCGCCTTGGAACCCGCATCCAGCACCGCCCGCGTCGGCGTCGGGCACGACACGACGGTGGCCAGCACATGCATCGCCAGATCACCGTGCTCGCATTCACCCGCCCGCACCATGGAACGGTCGTTGTAAACATAGGTTCCCGCCCGGTGTTCGGTCGCCGATGGCACCAGATGCGCCTGCCACAAATCGGGGCTGCCCCCGTTCGACCGCACCGGGCACGCAATGCCCCGCGCCGCCAGCAGGCCCATCGCCGCGCGCAGAAACGCCTCGACCCGCGCCGCGCCGCCTGCCGCGGGGTATGTCAGCAGCCCTTGAAACCGCAGGCCGGGTGCGACCGCGATCCGGGCCGCCAGATCCGCCGCCGCCTCCGGGCTTTGCACCCCGCAGCGCCCGCCACCCGTGTCGCATTCCACCAGCACCGCCAGCGGCTTGCCCCCCGCAAAAGCCCCCGCCAGCCCCTCCACCGTCACCGCACTGTCGGCCACCACCGCCAGCCGCGCCACCCGGTCATTCAGCCCCCGCAACCGGGCAAGGCGCGCCGACCCCAGAATATTGTAGGTTATCAGGATATCGTCAAACCCCGCCCCGGCAAAAACCTCCACCTCGGTCAGTTTCTGGCAGTTGATCCCCACCGCCCCCGCCACGATCTGCGCCTTGGCCACCGCAATCACCTTGTGCGTCTTGATATGCGGGCGAAAGGCCAATCCATGTGCCGCCATATACCCCTGCGCCCGCGCGATGTTCGCGGCCAACCGGTCTTCGTCGATCACCGGCATCGGGGTCATCACTTCGGACAGGGGCGTGCCCGCGTCGGGCCAGGGGAAGGTCATTCACATGCCCTTTGCAAAAGGATCAGCCACCCGTGGCCAGATGTCGCGCCGGACATGCAGATAGGGCGTCGTCGCCGGATCATTGGGATAGGGCTTTCCCGCCGCGCAGTAAATGATTTCCGCCGCGATGGGCTGAAACGCGGCATAGAAATGGTTGGTCGATTTGATCACCAGTATCCGCGCGGCCAAGGGGTCGATCCCCAGCGCGGTGAACAGCGACGGATCATAGCTTTGCGCCCGCACGGTGTTCAGGATCACCTCGATCCCGCAATCCTGCCCCTGCCCGTCCAGCAGGGCGATCCGCGCCGCCCGCCCGAACGGCACCACGCTTTCGCCGAACTGCATCGCCGCCTCCGGCTCCAACCGGATCACCCTCACCCGCGCATCCACCGGCTCGCCTGTCAGGGGGGCGGATTTCGCCCCGAACCGCAGGGCCAGTTCCGCCCCCTCGCCCGCGACAAAACACAGTTGCACCGCCATCGGATCCCAGATCGTGCCCAAGGCGACACCCGTCGCCCCCCGCGCCATCAACTCTTTCAGCACCACGGTCGCATCCCCCGCCGTGCCCCCGCCCGGATTGTCCCACATATCGGCAATCACCACCGGCCCTTGCACAGCCGGCCCGTCCACCGCCGCCATCGCCTGCGCCACGGCGTCCGTCACCCCCACCTGCGGCATCATGTGCCGCCCCCGGTGGGCAAACAGCTCCCGCCCCAGCCGTTCGGCGATTTCTGCCCCCAGTGCTGCATCCCCATCCGTCACGGCAATCATCTTCGTCCCCATTTCCGGCACATCCCCCGCCATGAAACCGTGAATGGCCGACAACGACAGCACCCTTGGATCGCCCGCCTCCATCGCCAGCATCCGGTCCACAAACCCCCGCATCGGTTCGCGTGAGGTGGGAAAGATGTCGATCATCCGGCAGTCAAACATCGCCATCACCGGCCTGACCAGCCCGTCCAGCGTGTCGGCCACAATCCGCCACAGATCTTCGGCCCGTTCCACGAAATCGGTATGCGGAAACTCCTTGAACGCCACAAAGAAATCTGCCGCCGCCACCCGTTTTGCCGTCAGGTGGCTGTGCGGGTCAAGTTCCGCGCAGACCAGAACATCCGGCCCCACCATGGCCCGCACCCGTGCCAGCAGATCGCCTTCCGCATCCATGTAGCCTTGCGCCACCATCGCCCCGTGCAGGCCCAGAACCACCGCATCCACCGGCAGCGCCGCCTGCAACTGCCCCAGGATTTCGTCCCGCAACCCTTCATAGGCCGCCCGCGCCACCAGCCCCGCCGGATCGGCCCAGGCAGCCGTCCCCTCGATCAAGGTCCAGCCCCGCTGCGCGCACACCCGTCGTCCCACCGGAATCGGGGCCGTGCACAATGTCGGTGTCACCGGATGCTGCCCCGGACCTGCATAAAGCGAATCCACAAACCCCTGCCGGTCGATCACGATGGGCGAGAACGTGTTCGTCTCGGTCGCCAGCGCCGCGACAAAGATCCGCTTTGGATCAGGGGGGGGCATGCTCACTCCTTGATATGCGGCAGATACCCGATAAAGCCCGCGATCTTCCACCGCCCGTCCTCCCGCCGGCAGATATACAGCGTTTGCCAGTTCATCCGGTCATGGCTGCCATCCGCCTTCGCCAGTCGCCCGTCAAACTTTTTGCGCACAAGCGCCGCATCTCCCGTGATCTCGATCTCTTCCAGCCGCGTTGCCTGATAAATCCCCGCCCGCGCATCGCCCGCAAAAGCCCCGGCGGCTATATTCGCCCCAAACGCAGCGGCCTGGGAAAGCCACCGGTCACGGTAATCGGCCAGCGTTGGAAAGGCCAATGTATAGCCCTGCGGATCGTGCTGGAAATTCCCGCTGATCCCGGTAAATCCCGCCTCGATGAAATCCCTCGCCACCGCCCCCCAGTCCCCCGCGACAAACGCGTCGATATCGCGCGTCACCAG
>JANMDH010000359.1:0-1845 GCA_031376195.1 Gemmobacter sp.
GTCGGGGTTGCCTCCGACGGCCATGAAGTATTCGCCCAGCGGCGACTTGTTCAGGATCACCCAGGCCAGCGTCGCCAGCGGTTTTTTCAATGGTGTGCTAATTACCTGGGGGGGCTTGCAACCCTTCATTGTCACGCTGGGGGGGCTATCGCTTTATCGGGCGCTGGCGCTGATCTTTACCGGTGGCACGCCGATCTTTGGCCTGCCCGACGGGTTCCGCGCGCTGACCAACGGCACCGTCGGGGGTGTGCCGAACCCGGTCATTGCGGTGGGCATCCTTGCCGCACTTGCCTGGGTAATTCTGAACAAGACCCCCTTGGGCGAATATTTCATGGCCGTCGGCGGCAACCCCGAAGCCGCGCGCATCGCCGGCGTTCCGGTCACGCTGACCAAACTTGCGGCCTACATGATCTCAGGCCTGATGGCTGCCGTCGCCGCAATGATTCTGATCGGGCGTCTTGGCGCGGCCGAGCCGACCCTTGGTACCCTGTGGGAACTCGACGCCATCGCCGCCGCTGCAATCGGCGGGGCCAGCCTCATGGGCGGGCGCGGGTCCATCATCGGGACGCTGATTGGTGCGATTATCCTTGGCACACTGCGCAACGGCCTGACCTTGATGAACGTGCAGGCGTTCTATCAGTTGCTTGCGACCGGGATCATCATCATTGTCGCCATGCTGATCGACAAGCTGACCAGTGTGAAGCAAGGGTGAACCATGGGTGACGCACGCGCGGTCGGGGCACAGATACGGATGCGGCTTCCCAGCCTGACCCCACTGGAAGGCAAGGTGGCGGCCGACATTCTAGCCCGCAAGGACATCGACGACGCAACCCCGTTGCGCACGGTTGCCGAAGGATCCGGCGTGTCCGAGGCGATGGTGGTCAAGGTGGCCAAGAAACTGGGTTTTGCCGGGTTCCGTGAATTCCGGCAGGGGCTGGTCGACTATTACAGTTCCGACACTGCCGCCCTGCATTCCGAAATTGGCGCGCACGATACCGCCGGCCAGATCGTGCAAAAGGTGTTCCGCACCGCCATGCAGGCGCTTGAGGAAACCTTTGCCATCCTTGATCTGCAGGCATTCGAACGTGCCGCGGACTATTTGCACCGCGCCCACCAGCGCGATTTTTACGGACTTGGCGGCTCGGCGCAGATTGCCCGTGACGTCAGCCATAAATTTCTGCGCATCGGCATCCGTACTTCGGTCTTCGACGATGCGCACATGATGATGATGTCGGCGGCCCTGCTGAACCACGACGATGTGGCCATTGCCTTCTCGCACTCCGGCAGCACCACAGCGGTAATCGAGGCGGTGGAACTGGCCCGCCGCAATGGTGCCCGCACCATCGCCGTCACCAACTATGCCGACAGCCCGTTGGCCCGCATCGTCGATGTGGTTTTGTGTTCGACTGCGCAGAACAACCCCCTTCTGGGCGAAAACGCCACCGCGCGGATTGCGCAACTGAACCTGCTGGACGCGCTTTTCGTTGCCGTTGCCCAACGCGACCGGGCAGCAGCCGATGCCAACCTTAGCCGCACCATGCGCGCCGTGCAGGCCAAACGAAAGCTGTAGGGAACCTGCCTTGACCCATTCCACCGTCCTTGTCGTTGGCAGTCTGCACTATGACATCATGGTCGAAACCGATCACCTGCCCCGGCGGGATGAGACTGCCGTAGGCACCCGCTGGTATCCCAAGTTCGGCGGCAAAGGTGGCAATCAGGCCGTCGCTGCCGCAGGCGGTGGCGTCCCCACCCGTTTTCTGGGGGCCGTCGGGCCAGATGACTTTGGGCGGTCTCTAACGGCTGGCCTGCAGGCGGGCGGGGTGGATGCGCGCTTTTTGCGGCAAG
>JANMDH010000367.1:0-2656 GCA_031376195.1 Gemmobacter sp.
CAGGCTTGCCGCCGTCGATCCCCATCCGGAACATCTTCATACTGTCCGTCAGCGTATCATCCGCCTTTGCATGCATCGCCGACCGCGTCGCCGCACTGCCCAGATGCGTCAGCCCCGTCCCCGTCACATGCATATGCGCCGAGTCCGGATGGCGCAGCGGGCAGTCGATCCGGCCCGCCGCCAGCAGCGCGGGCAGATCGGCGGCTTCCCCTTGCCCCAGCCCCGCGACCACACTGGTCAGCGGTGTGCCCCGCGCAATTGCCGCCTGCGCCAGATGCAGAATGCTGTCCGCCCCCGGCACCAGATAGGCCACGCCCCCCCGGCGGCAGATCACGCCCCCGTCCTTCAACTGGCTTAGATGCATCATCCCCAGCCTGACCCCGCTGTATTCTGACCAGATTGGCCCGATGAACACACTAGACGGGAACGCGCATACCATTCAAATGCAGTTGTGCGCATTGCAGATATCGGTATCGGTATGTCATGACCGCAGATGCCGCCCCCGATCAGCTACACCTCAAACACCTCGCCCTTATCGCGGCGATTGCGGAACATGGTCAGTTATCGGTGGCCGCCGGGGCGCTGAAGATCAGCCAACCCGCCGCCTCCCGCACCTTGGCCGAGGCCGAGGCGCGCGTCGGCACGGCCCTGTTCCTGCGCCAACCCAAGGGCATGGACCCGACCCCCGCAGGCGAATCGCTTGCCCGGCGGGCGCGAAACATCCTGATAGAACTGGCCGATGCGCGCGACGAGGTGACCCGCCTGCGCCAAGGCGCAGGCGGCATCGTGCGCATCGGGGCGGTCACTGGCGCCGCCGTCGGCTATGTCGCCCCCGCCCTGCGCACCCTGCGCGATCTGCTGCCAGCGGTGGAACTGCACGTGGAGGTAACCACATCCAAGGCGCTGATGGCCGGCCTTCTGGCGCTGCGGCATGACATGATCCTCGCGCGATTGCCCCCGCGATTGCCCGCCGAACCCCTGATCTATCAACCCGCCCGGGGCGAAGTGATCCATGTTCTTGCCCACAAGACCCACGCGCAGGCGGGCCACAGCCACGTCCCGATCAGCGCCCTGTCGCAGGATGTCTGGGTGATTCAGGGGCCGGGCAGCCCAATCCGTCAGACGGTGGATGCCGCCTTTCTGACCCGCGGCCTTGCCCCGCCAAACCGCGTTGTGAACACCGCGTCGCTCCTCATGGTGCTGGCCCTGCTGGATCAGCCTGCCTGCGTGACCCCCGTCAGCGCCGAGGTTGCCGATCTGCTGACCCAAGGCACGGATTGCCTGATCAGACTGGACATGAAAAACCCGATGCACCTTGCCCCTTACGGCCTGATATCCCTGCGGGACCGACGATTATCCCCCGCTGCCGTCCGCTGCCGCACCGTGCTGTCCGGGCTTGTCGGCCCCCCGATCCCGCCCGCCGCAAACTAATTTCCCCCAAAACCCAAACCCGCTGTTGAAAATGAGGGACGTACAGCAATATGCTGCGACCAATCACCGCGCGGGCCATGTGAACATGTGCGGGGCATATGCTGGAGGAGACAGCCATGAAAACCATCAAGGGCCCCGCCCTGTTCCTTGCGCAGTTCGCGGGCGATACGGCCCCGTTCAACACCTGGGATGGAATTACGAAATGGGCTGCCGACTGCGGCTATATCGGGGTTCAGGTGCCGTCATGGGATGGCCGCCTGTTCGATCTCGACAAGGCCTCCACGTCGACAACATGGTGCGACGACTTCAAGGGGCAGGCCGCCGCGAACGGGATCGCGGTGACCGAACTGTCGACCCATTTGCAGGGCCAGCTGGTCGCCGTGCATCCCGCCTATGATGCCGCGTTCGACGGCTTTGCCCCCACATCGGTGCACGGCAAGCCCGCGGCGCGGCAGGAATGGGCCGTCGATCAGGTCACCAAAGCCCTGCGCGCCAGCAAGAATCTGGGCCTGATCGAAATGGCAAGCTTTTCCGGTGCCCTCGCCTGGCCCTACCTCTACCCATGGCCCCAGCGCCCGGCGGGCCTGATCGAGACGGCATTTGACGAACTCGCGAAACGCTGGCTCCCCCTCCTGAACATTGCCGACGACTGCGGCGTGGACATCTGTTACGAAATTCACCCCGGCGACGACCTGTTCGACGGCACCACGTTCGAGATGTTTCTGGATCGCGTCAAAGGGCACAAACGCGCCAACATGCTCTATGATCCCAGCCACTATGTCCTGCAATGCCTTGATTATCTTGATCATATCGACATCTATCACGACCGGATCAAAATGTTCCACGTCAAGGATGCCGAGTTTAACCCGACGGGTCGGCAGGGCGTCTATTCCGGGTATGCGCCGTGGGTCAACCGCGCGGGCCGCTTTCGCAGTCCGGGTGATGGGCAGGTGGATTTCGGCAGCATCTTTGCCAAACTCACCGCCCATGACTTTTCCGGCTGGGCCGTGGTCGAATGGGAATGCTGCCTGAAACACCCCGAGGAGGGCGCGCGCGAAGGCGCCGCCTTCGTCGATGCCCATATCATCCGCGTCACCGAAAAAGCCTTCGACGATTTCGCCAGCGGCGGCACGGATGAAGCCGCGAACCGCCGGATGCTGGGGATCTGACGCCGGAAAAAACGGGGGCTCTGCCCCCGCACCCCCGGGATATTTGTGGACAGAAG
>JANMDH010000436.1:0-3566 GCA_031376195.1 Gemmobacter sp.
TAAAAATTTTCGACGAAAATTTTTAGATTACAGAGCGCGGGATCCGATCATTCCGCAGCCACACTGGGGTTGTTCGGGTGCATCGTCCAATTGGCGTAATCGCCCACCTTGGTGCCCGTACGCGGATCGACAGACCCTTTGGGCATTTCGACCATCGTGATGCAGTTGTCCACCGGGCAGACGTTGACGCACAGATTGCAGGCCACGCATTCGTCATCTTTCACCGTGAACGTCCGGTCAGCCGACATCGCAATGGCCTGATGCGATGTATCCTCGCAGGCCGCATAGCAGCGCCCGCATTTGATGCAGTCGTCCTGACTGATCCGGGCCTTGGTCACGTAGTTCAGGTTCAGGAACTGCCAGTCGGTCACGTTGGGCACGGCCCGGCCCACCAGTTCGGAGGTTTCGACAAAGCCTTTGCGATCCATGTAATCGGACAGGCCTGAAATCATTTCCTGCACGATCTTGAACCCGTATGTCATCGCCGCCGTGCAGACCTGCACATTGCCCGCGCCCAAGGCCATAAACTCCGCCGCATCGCGCCATGTGGTGATCCCGCCGATCCCGGAGATCGGGATGCCCGCCGTCTCTGGGGAGCGTGCGATTTCCGCGACCATGTTCAGCGCGATGGGTTTCACCGCCGGCCCGCAATATCCGCCATGCGTGCCCTTGCCGTCGATCATCGGTTCCGGGCTGAAATCATCCAGATTCACGGAGGTGATCGAATTGATCGTGTTGATCAGACTGACCGCATCGGCCCCGCCCTTTTTCGCGGCCTCGGCCGGTTTGCGGATGTCGCTGATATTTGGCGTCAGCTTCACGATGCAGGGCATCCGGCTGTGTTTTTTCACCCAGCGCGTCACCATTTCGATGTATTCCGGCACCTGTCCGACAGCAGACCCCATGCCGCGTTCGGCCATGCCGTGCGGGCAGCCGAAGTTCAGTTCCACCCCGTCGGCTTCGGTATCTTCGATCCGGCCAAGGATGTCGCGCCAGCTGTCTTCGTCGCAGGGGACCATCAGGCTGATGATCATCGCGCGGTCCTTGTAATCACGCTTCACCGATTTGATTTCGCGCAGGTTCACATCCAGCGGGCGGTCGGTGATCAGTTCGATGTTGTTCAGGCCGAGCAAGCGCCGGTCCGCGCCCCATACAGCACCGTATCGCGGGCCGTTGACGTTCACCACCGGCGGGCCTTCGGAGCCGAGGGTTTTCCACACGACCCCGCCCCAACCCGCCGCAAATGCGCGGCGCACGTTGACTTCCTTATCCGTCGGTGGGGCCGAGGCGAGCCAGAACGGGTTCGGGGATTTGATGCCGATGAAATCCGTGGTCAGGTTTGCCATCGTTCAGGCCCCCATCAGTGTTGCATGAATATCCATCGCCGCATCGCGCCCTTCGGCAACCGCCGTGACGGTCAGGTCTTCGCCCCCCGCCGCGCAATCCCCCCCGGCCCAGACGCCCGGCAGCGACGTGCGCCCTGCCCCGGTCACCACAATTTTTCCGCCTTCAATCGTCAGGCCATCTGCCCCGGTCAGCGTCTGCCCGATGGCCTTCATCACCTGATCGGCCTTGAGGCGGAACACTTCACCCGTCGGTTTCAAGCCGTCAGGCCCGTCTGCCGTGTAGGCAAATTCCACCTCCTGCGCCGCCCCGTTGCCATGCACTGCCACCGGCATCGCGTTGCAGATGATTTTGACCCCCGCACTTGTCGCGTGTTCCTGTTCATAGCCCGACGCGCTCATCTTTTCGCGCCCACGGCGGTAGACGATGGTGACATTTTCCGCCCCGAGCAGTTTCGACTGCACGGCGGCATCTACTGCCGTCATCCCCCCGCCGATCACCACGACATTGCGCCCCACGGGCACCGTGGCCTTGTCCGATTGCCGCAAGTCCGCGATGAAATCGACGGCGTTCAGGACGTTGGCCTTGTCTTCCCCGGCGGCCCGCAGGGCGTTCACCCCGCCCAGACCAATCGACAGGAACACGGCGTCATGCGCCGCCTGCAGCCCGGCAAGGGTCAGATCACGCCCCAGTGCCTTGCCTGTGTTGATCGTGATCCCGCCGATTTTCAGCAGCCAGTCCACCTCGGCCTGCGCAAAATCATTCGTCGTCTTGTAGGCCGCCAGCCCATATTCATTCAGCCCCCCGGCCTTGGGGCGCGCGTCATAAATCACCACGTCATGCCCCAGCATCGCCAGCCGGTGGGCCGCCGACAGGCCCGCAGGCCCCGCCCCCATGACCGCCACCTTTTTCCCCGTGACTGCCGCCCGCGTGAACGGATGCACGCCTTTTGCCATCAGGGTATCCGTCGCAAAGCGCTGCAGACGGCCAATCTCCACCGGTTTTCCTTCGGCAGCTTCGCGCACGCAAGCCTCTTCGCACAGGGTTTCAGTCGGGCAGACCCGCGCGCACATGCCGCCCAAGATGTTCTGCGCAAAGATCGTCTTTGCCGCCGCATCGGGTGTGCCTGTCGCGATCTGGCGGATGAACAGCGGAATGTCGATGGATGTCGGGCAGGCCGTCACGCAGGGCGCGTCAAAGCAGAAATAACAACGGTCGGCGGCCACCTGCGCCTCATGCCGGTCAAGTGCCGGATCGTGGTCTGCAAAGTTGTGGGCATAGGCCGCGACGGGCAAGCGGTTGCACGCGATGCCGGGGGTAAGCATGGAATTCGACACGGGCGGGGATCCCCCTTGCTGGTGTTCTTTTGTCAAAAACTCGCACGGGTCAGAAATTTTATCAAACGGTAAATTTTCAGACTGCGAAGATTCTGTCGGATCTCGCGGCACTTGCCCGAAAAAGCGGCGGCGAGATTCTGCATCTGGTGCTTTTCACCCCTGCCCCGGTCGCGTATAAGTGCCGGAACGTAACGGGGACGAGGGCATTGCTTTACGCGCCCATACCCTTCAACAACGGGCGGCAGACCCAAAAACCGCAGGGACCGAGAACAGCATGAGCGACCGAACAAGCGATGCCGATGTGGCCTTCATTCAGGCCCTGGCCGAGTTGTTGAACAAGAACGACCTGACCGAATTGTCGGTGAAACGCGAATACGGGCCGGATGACCGGCTGGATGTGCGGGTATCCAAACAGCCCCCAGCCGTGACGATGGCGGCCGCCCCAACCCCAAGCTATGCCCCCACCCCTGCTGCCGCCCCGGCGGCGGCGACCGCGACCCCCGTGGCCAGCGAAGACCCCGCCCAGCATCCGGGCGCCGTGACATCCCCGATGGTGGGCACGGCCTATCTGTCGGCCGAACCCGGTGCTGCCGCGTTTGTCACTGTCGGGTCGACCGTGGCCGAAGGACAGACCGTGATGGAAGAGGTGCTGGTGGCCACACCGCCGCTGCATTGACGCCTTTCGCGCGTGGTGCACTTCCAGCTCTTCCTTAGCACAATGCGGCTAGGTGGAATCCATATGTAAGCGTTTGCTGCTTTACATGCAGAATGTATAAACACCCGTCAACTTGGATTGATTGTTGGAGATCACAATGGGAATCAAGAGTCACAAGGACTTCTGGGCCGGGATCATGTTCCTGGTTGTTGTTGTGGCATTTGCATGGG
>JANMDH010000468.1:0-9201 GCA_031376195.1 Gemmobacter sp.
TATCGGGCGACATTCATCAAAGCCACGGGTGCGGTGTCTATCGTTGCCAAGGCCTTGAATTACAGTAACGATTTTTCGGCGCGGGGCACTTGCGCGGTGCAGTGACGCGGGGTGCGGGGCGGCTGAAATGCGCAGTCGCCCTTGACCTTCCCGGTCATTGCGCCCTTATTCAAGGTCAATCACCATAACCTTGAGGAGCGCCATCATGGCCTTTACCCTTCCCGATCTTCCTTATGCGCATGACGCGCTTGCAACCCTTGGAATGTCCAAGGAAACGCTCGAATTCCACCACGACATTCACCACAAGGCCTATGTCGATAACGGCAACAAGCTGATTGCCGGGACGGAATGGGAAACGAAGTCGCTCGATGACGTGGTCAAGGGAACCTATGCGGCGGGTGCAGTCGCGCAGAGCGGGATTTTCAACAATGCAAGCCAGCACTGGAACCACAACCTGTTCTGGGAAGTGATGGGTCCGGGCGACGCGAAAAAGATGCCCGGCGATCTGGAAAAGGCACTCGTCGATGCGTTCGGCTCGGTCGCGAAGTTCAAAGAGGATTTTGCCGCCGCCGGTGCGGGTCAGTTCGGGTCAGGCTGGGCATGGCTCGTGAAAGACGCGGATGGTGCCTTGAAAGTGACCAAGACGGAAAACGGGGTCAATCCGCTTTGCCACGGCCACAAGGCGCTGCTGGGCTGTGATGTGTGGGAACACTCCTACTACATCGATTTTCGCAACAAGCGGCCTGCTTATCTCAGCAATTTCCTCGAAAAACTGGTGAATTGGGAAGCGGTCGCCGCGCGGATGTAAGTTTTCCCCGATCTGCGTCCGATCTGTCATAGCCCGTCGGTGCAAGACCGGCGGGCTTTTTCTGCTGCACCACTAGGCGTCTGATCTTGGGTGCCTGGCCAGGGCTTCGATCAGGCGGGGCTCCAGCAGAGCCACGCTGTCCACCACCGTGAAATGCCCCCGAAGCGATGCGTCGGCAAAACCTTCGGCAATCACGTGGTCGATCAAGGCGATCAGAGGCTGCCAATAGCCCGCGATGTTCAACAGAAAGATCGGTTTGGCATGCAGCCCGATCTGTGCCCAAGTCACGACCTCAAAGAACTCATCCAGACTGCCTGCCCCACCCGGCAGGATCACAATTGCATCGGAATTCATGAACATGACCTTTTTGCGTTCATGCATGTCTTCGGTGATGACAAGCTGGCTCAGGTCACGTTTGCCCTGTTCGCGGCCCATCAGATGCGTGGGTATCACGCCCATGCTCGCGGCCCCCTGGGCTTGCGCGCTGCGGGCGACCTCGCCCATCAGGCCAACATCGCCGGCACCGTAGACCAGCCGCCAATGGCGCATGGCGATCAGGCTGCCCAGGGCACGGGCCGCTTCGGCATGGTCGGGGCGATGGCCGGGACGCGCGCCGCAGAAAACACAGACCGATTGCCGCATCCGGACCGCCTTTGGAAAAGGGTTGCTTTGGGCTCGAATATCGGGGTTCCTGTTGGAAAGAAAAGGGGCGTCTGGCCCCGAAGGCGGGGAATGGCCATGGCGGAGGAAAAGACGGGGATCAACTGGATCTGGGTGGCGGCCAGCCTGTTTGCCATTGCCGTGGTGACGATCGGTGGCCTGCGCTATCGATCCGCGCCGCCGACACCGGGGGTCACGGTGGTTGCCGCGCCTGCCCAGAACGCAGTCGAGACGGCATCGCCGGTGGCAGACCCATCGGCACAGATGCCGCCCATACCCGCGTTTGATACGGTACGCATCGATCCGGATGGATCTGCGCTGGTCGCGGGGCAGGGCCCTGCGGGAGCGACGTTGCGGGTAATGGTCGACGGGGCCGAGGCTGCGACGGGCGTTGTGGACGCGGCGGGCAAGTTTGCGGCGCTGTTCGATCTGCCTTCATCGGACGCGCCGCGCCTGCTGACGCTGGAGGCTGTGATGCCGGACGGCACAGTAACAGCGTCCAGCGACAGCGTGGCGGTGGCACCGACAACAGCCCCGATGGTGCCAGATGCGACGGTGGCCGCGGCCGAAACTGCGCCCGCCGATGGCGATGTGGCGGGAACAGCAATGCCGGTTGCGCCCGCGACCCTGTTGGTGACCGAAGATGGCGTCAGCGTCCTGCAATCGCCCGCAACGCCCACCGAACCGGGTCAGCCGGTGACGGTTGGCATCGATGCGATTTCCTATGCGCCGGATGGCGCGGTACAACTGTCGGGTCAGGCCACGCCGGGCGGGATTGTGCGGCTGTATCTGGACAACTCGGAACTGATGACACTTACGGCGCCTGACAATGGGCGGTGGTCGGCGACGCTTCCCGACGTGGCCCCAGGAATTTACATGCTGCGGGCGGATCAGATCGGGGCGGATGGCGCGGTTGTGTCGCGGTTCGAGACGCCGTTCAAGCGCGAAACGCCCCAGGAACTTGCAGCGGCAACAGCACCTGTGGCCATGGCAGAACCCGCGCCCACCGAAACTGCAAAGCCGCCGACAGCTTCGGCCACGGCCGTGACAGCACCGGACGAAGGGGTGGCAAACCCGGCGGCGACAGCACAGGATCCGGCGGCGATCCCTGACCCTGATGCGCCCGTCGCCGTGGCGTCAGCGGAACCTGCAGCCGGTACTGCCATCGCCCCTGCACCCCCCGTCACGATGACCGTCCAACCCGGTTTCAGCCTGTGGAAAATCGCGCGGGAAAGTTATGGCGACGGGGTGATGTATGTTCAGGTCTTCGATGCAAACCGTGACAAGATCAAAAATCCCGACCTGATCTATCCCGGGCAGGTCTTTACGATGCCAGCGATCCCGTAACGCAGCAATGGGCCGTGACGGCCGCATCGCAAAATTGCGCAGAACCTTGCAAAAGGGATGCGCCATGGCCTTATTGGTCGCCTGATCACCGCTGGCACTGCCCCCCGAGAGGGGGTAGAGCGATGGCAGAAAATGCGAGGCAACCCTCGCGCCCCTGAAAGCCACCGTGAGGCAGCCATGCGCAAACCCACCCGAACCGCCACGGCGGCCGACAATCACGACCGCGCTGCAACGGGCGGCCAGACCATCCGCCGCGCCCTTCCCTATCTTTGGCCGGACGGGCAGGCTTGGGTCAAACGCCGGGTGGTCATTGCCTTGCTGATGCTGGTGATGGCCAAGGTCATATCCGTGCTGACCCCGTTTCTGTACAAGGCGGCGGTGGATGCGCTGGCGGGCGATACGCCGTCCGGGGCCATGCTGATCGCGCTGACTGCCGTGGGTCTAACCGTGGCCTACGGGTTGGCCCGGCTGGGCTCGATTGCCTTTAACGAACTGCGCGATATCGTTTTTGTCCGCGTGGGCCAGCGCGCCCTGCGCCAGCTGGCGCTGGAGACGTTCACCCATATTCACCGCCTGTCGATGCGCTATCATATCACACGAAAGACGGGCGGCCTAAGCCGGATCATCGAACGCGGGGTCAAGGGTGTCGATTTTCTGTTGCGGTTCATGCTTTTGTCCATCGGGCCGCTGGTTCTGGAACTGACGATGGTGTCGATCATCTTTTGGGTGGTGTTCGGCTGGCAATACATGGCTGTGGTGGTGGTGACGATCACGATCTACGTCCTGTTCACCTTCCGCGTCACCGAATGGCGCGTGAAAGTGCGGCGCGAGATGAACAATCAGGATACGGACGCGAACCAGAAGGCCATCGACAGCCTGCTGAATTATGAAACCGTGAAATTCTTCAGCGCCGAAGGGCGCGAGGCGGCGCGCTATGACGCGGCCATGGCCGCGTATGAGGCGGCGGCGGTGAAAACCGGCTATTCGTTGTCCTTCCTGAACTTCGGGCAGGCGACACTGATCACCACCGGCCTTGTCATCGTGATGGTGATGGCCGCGACAGGGGTGCAGGCAGGCACCTTGACGGTGGGCGACTTCGTGATGGTCAACGCCTACATGATCCAGATCACCCTGCCTTTGAATTTTCTGGGCACGGTCTACCGCGAAATACGGCAGGCCTTGGTGGACATGGGCGAAATGTTCGGGCTGCTGAACCAACCATCCGAAGTGACCGACAAACCGGACGCGGCGGCGTTGATCGTGCGTGGTGGTGCTGTGACATTTGACGATGTGACCTTCGGCTATGATCCCGAACGGGGGATCCTGAAAGGCGTCAGCCTGTCGGTCGGGGCGGGGCAAAAGGTGGCGCTCGTGGGGCCGTCCGGTTCAGGTAAATCCACCATCGGGCGCTTGCTGTTCCGATTTTACGATGTGACCGGGGGCGCGATCCGCATTGACGGGCAGGATCTGCGCGATGTGACGCAAAGCAGCCTGCACGATGCCATCGGCGTGGTCCCGCAGGACACGGTGCTGTTCAATGATACGATCCGCTACAACATCGCCTATGGCCGCGACGGGGCGACCCAGGCGCAGGTTGAAGGTGCTGCGCGGGCGGCGAAAATCCATGATTTCATCACCAGCCTGCCGGATGGCTATGACACGACGGTGGGCGAGCGTGGCCTGAAATTGTCGGGCGGCGAAAAGCAGCGGGTGGGGATTGCACGAACCTTGCTGAAGAACCCGCCGATCCTGCTGCTGGACGAGGCGACGAGTGCGCTCGATACCCAGACCGAACGCGACATTCAGGACAGCCTGCGCGACATGGGTCAGGGGCGGACAGTCCTGACCATCGCGCACCGCCTGTCGACGATTGCAGATGCGGACATCATCGTGGTGCTCGAAGACGGGCAGATCACCGAACAGGGCACGCATGATGCCCTGTTGGCGCATCAGGGCCGCTATGCCGCGATGTGGGAACGCCAGTCCGCCGAAGGCGATGATGCGCCGGGCAGCAGCGCCAACATGGCATCGCGTCAGGATGGGCTGGAACCTGATCCCTATGTTCGGGTTGCCGCCAGTATCTGACGCTGGCCAGCGTTCAACAAAGGGCAGGGGCTTGGCAACCCTTCGGCCTTGCGTGTAAGACGGGGCAGGCCGGAAATAGGATCGCGCGTGAGCAACCCAGATAGTTTCATCGACGAGGTGACCGAAGAGGTTCGCCGGGATCGTCTTTATGCCGTGTTCCGCCGTTATGGCTGGATCGCCGTGGTGCTGGTGGCCCTGACCGTCGGGGGGGCTGCCTGGACGGAATGGTCCAAGGCACAGGCGCACGCGCAGGCCCAGGTCTTTGGCGACGCCGTTTTGGGGGCACTGGACGCCAATGATCCGGGTGCTCGGCGGGCTGCGCTGGAAAAGGTTGCAGCCACCGGCGAACAGACGGCTGTGCTGAACCTGCTGATCGCCTCTGATCCGTCGGAAAACCGCGATGCGACGCTGGCCGCCCTTGACAAGGCCGCCGCTGACGCCAGCCTGCCGCAGATCTACCGTGATCTTGCTACCTTGCGCCGGGTGATCGTCGCGGGTGCGGACATGCCCGCCGCCGAACGCAAAGCCGCCCTTGACGCGATTGCCCCCCCCGGTCGCGCGTTCCGCACGCTTGCCCTGGAACAGATGGCCTACCTGATGGTGGAGGCGGGCGAGTCAGAGGACGCAATAGCCGCGTTTCGCGCACTGACCGAAGATCAGGAAGCACCCGACGGCTTGCGCGAACGCGCCAGTCAGATGATCATGGCCTTGGGTGGCACGGTTGTGGCACCTGCCGAAGGCGGTTGAAGGCACCAATGCCGAGGCGCGGTATTTGAGGGAGGCGGACACGTGAAGAACACCACTGCATGGATGGCTTTTGCGGGTTTCGCGGCACTTTCGGCCTGCGCCGAACCAGAATTGATCCTGCCCGGCCAACGCTTTGACGTGCGTGCCGATCTTGACGCGAGCATCCCCGTGCAAGGCCAGCCCGCCCCCGTGGATACCACCGGGCGTGAGGCTGATCTGTCCGTACCGATTTCGCTGCCTGCGCCGACGGCGAATGCCGAATGGACGCAACGCGGCGGGAACGCGCGGCACAATCCCCCGCACGGTGTGCTGTCGGCCCAGCCCGTCCGCGTGTTCAGCGTGAACATCGGGGCGGGCAACAGCCGCAAGAACCGTATTTCTGCGGCACCGATCGTTGCGGGGGGGCGTGTCTTTACACTGGATGCGACGGCCCGTCTGACGGCCACCTCCACCGGGGGCGGGCCGTTGTGGGCCACCGACCTGACGCCTGCAACCGACCGCGCGACCGCGGTGTCGGGCGGTGGCTTGGCATATGGCGCAGGCAAGGTATTCGCGGCCACCGGCTATGGCGAGCTGCTGGCGATTGATCCCGCCAGCGGGGCAGTGATCTGGCGGCAGAAACTCGGCTCGCCCGTCACCGGTGCGCCTGCGGTCGAAGGAAACACCGTCTTTGTCGTCGGGCGTGACAGTTCCGGCTGGGGTGTGGACACCGAAACCGGCCGTGTGCGCTGGACCCTTGCAGGAACCCCCGCGGCGGCGGGCATGATTGGCAGTTCCGCCCCCGCCATAACCGACCGGGCGGTCCTGCTACCTTCGGACAGCGGCGAGGTGGTGGCAGCCCTCAAAGGCAGCGGCGTGCGCGTCTGGGGTACGGATGTCGCAGGCCAACGCCGGGGCCGCGCCTATGCCTTTGTCGGTGACATCACGGGCGACCCGGTGGTTGCGGGCGATGTGACCTATATCGGCAGTGCTGCGGGCCGCACAAATGCGGTGTCCACAGTCTCGGGTGAACTGATCTGGTCCGCCATGGAAGGCGCCCTTGGCCCCGTGCTGCCGGTGGGTGGGTCGGTCTTTCTGGTGAACGACGAGGCGCGTCTGGTGCGGCTGGATGCGGCAACCGGTTCTGTGATCTGGTCGGTCGAGATGCCTTATTTCGTCGATGCCAAGGTCAAGCGGCGCAAGGCCATCACCGCGCATTATGGCCCCGTTCTGGCCGGTGGGCGGATTGTCGTGGCCTCTGGTGACGGCCTGCTGCGCCTGTTCAACCCTGTCGATGGCAGCCTTGTCGCCACGGCGGATATTCCGGGCGGTGCTGCCTCGCAGCCTGCCTTGGCCGGGGGGTTGCTGTATGTCGTCGGCGCAAACGGGCAACTTCACGCTTTCCGTTAGACGCCGCAGGGTGTAAGGCCCCGGTCTGATCGGCGGAGCCTGAACACCCATGACCTTTACCCTAGCCATTGTCGGGCGGCCCAATGTGGGCAAATCGACCCTGTTCAACCGGCTCGTTGGCCGTAAACTCGCGCTGGTCGATGACCAGCCGGGGGTCACGCGCGATCTGCGCGAAGGCGATGCGCGTCTGATGGACCTGCGGTTCACCGTGATCGACACCGCAGGGCTGGAGGATGTAACTGACGACAGCCTTCAGGGCCGGATGCGGCGTCTGACCGAACGCGCGGTGGATATGGCCGACATCTGCCTGTTCCTGATCGACGGGCGGGCAGGGGTCACCGCCACCGACCAGATTTTTGCCGACATCCTGCGGCGCAAGGCGGCGCGGGTCATTCTGGGGGTGAACAAGGCCGAAGGCAGCGCCGCCGATGCGGGGGCACTGGATGCCTACTCCCTCGGTCTGGGCGATCCGCTGCGCCTGTCCGCCAAGCACGGCGAAGGTATGGATGACCTTTACTATCTGCTGCGCCCCCTTGGTGACGAATTCAAGGAACGGGCCGAGGCGGACGCGCCGCTGGTCGACGTGGACGTGCCCGAGGACAGCGAAGACGAGGTCGATCCGCAGGCCCATGCCCCGACTGACAAGCACCCGCTGCAGATTGCGGTGATCGGGCGGCCCAATGCGGGGAAATCCACCCTGATCAACAAGATCCTTGGATATGACAGGATGCTGACCGGGCCCGAGGCAGGGATCACCCGCGACGCCATTTCGGTCCGCGCCGAATGGGAAGGCACCCCGATCCGCATCTTTGACACCGCAGGCATGCGCAAGAAGGCGCGGATCAGCGACAAGCTGGAAAAGATGTCCGTCTCTGACGGTCTGCGCGCCGTCCGTTTTGCCGAAGTGGTGGTGGTCCTGCTCGATGTGGACACGCCGTTTGAGACGCAGGATTTGCGCATCGCGGATTATGCCGAAACCGAAGGGCGCGCGGTGGTGATCGCGGTCAACAAATGGGATCTTGAAGGCGAAAAGCAGGAAAAGCTGACCGAACTCAAGGAAATGTTCGAACGGTTCCTGCCGCAGTTGCGGGGCGCTCCGTTGGTGACGGTTTCGGCCAAGACGGGCCGGGGGCTGGACCGCCTTCACGCCGCGATCCGAAAGGCGCATGACACCTGGAACCGCCGGGTGCCGACTGCCCGGCTGAACACCTGGCTGGGTGCCATGACCGAGGCGCACCCGCCCCCCGCCCCGGGCGGACGACGCATCAAGATGCGTTACATGACACAGGTCAAAACCCGCCCACCGGGGTTCGTTGTGATGACCAGCCATCAGGAACTGGTACCGGAAAGCTATAAACGCTATCTCGTCAACGGCTTGCGCGATCATTTTGAGATGCCGGGAACCCCGATCCGCATCATCCTGCGCGGACAGGGCGAAAAGAACCCCTACAAGGATCAGAAATTCCACACGCCCAGCCGCCTGCGCAAACACAAGGCGTCGAAGGATCCGGATGTGAAATGGTAGGGGTTTAACTAAGCGCCAAAACCTGTTCGATATTCTGCTTGTGAACAGCCTCATACGTCGCGAACCAGATCAGGTTGCCCTTATCGAGCCACGGCTGGATCACCCGTTTCAGGGGGATATCGTGCAAGCTGGCATCCGTCCGACAGCGTTGCAGGAACCCGATGTAGTCTTTCGTCGCCGCAATCAGGCCGGGGCCGTAGCCGCCTGTGCCAATCCGTTCCGGGTCACCATGGTTCGGCAGAATCTGCTGCGGCCGCAGGGCGGCGAGGCGGTCAAGATCGGCCAGATGGATGTCGAAATGTTCCGGCTCGCCAACATAGGTGACGCAATCCTCCATGGTGTCGCCCGCCAGCAGCAAGCGGGGGCCGGACATCCATACAACGGTCGCGTCATCCGAATGGATATTCGCCTCGATCAGGTCGATATGCAGCCCGCCGATGTGGATGTGTGCGCGCCCCTCAAACAGATCGGTGGGCATGATCAGCGGGTTGATTGCGGGCAAACCGTGATCCGTCCCCGCCTCAATCGCCGCGCGCCGCTGCACCAGATGCGCTGCGGTTTTCGTATTGGCAATCACCGTGCAATCCGCAAACGCCGCCGTGCCCGCCACATGGTCCAGATGCCAATGGCTAAGGACCAC
>JANMDH010000523.1:0-1769 GCA_031376195.1 Gemmobacter sp.
TGCCGTGGCAGCGGCGCTGGCCGCCCACGGGCCCGAGGATGCCGAGAAATTCGTGCAAGAAGTAATCTGGCGCGGCTATTTCAAGGGCTGGCTCGAACGCCGCCCGCAAGTGTGGGACAGCTATGTCACCGGGCTGGAGGCCGATCTTGCCGCCCTTGACCGCGACCGCCGCCTGCGCCGCGATGTAGACCGGGCGATGAATGGGCAGACGGGGCTGGCGTGTTTCGATGCCTGGGCCACTGAACTGGTGGACACGGGCTATCTGCACAACCACGCGCGGATGTGGTTCGCCTCAATCTGGGTATTCACGTTGGGCCTGCCGTGGCGGCTGGGGGCGGATTTCTTTTACCGCCATCTGCTGGACGGCGATGCGGCATCCAACACGCTGGGCTGGCGTTGGGTTGCGGGGCTGCACACGCGGGGCAAACCCTATCCGGCTGATGCGCAGAACATCACCACCTTCACTGCCGGGCGGTTCAGCCCGCGCCAAAGCGATCTGGCCGAAGTCACCCAAGGTCTGGAGGCGACCGAGCCTGACGGCCTGCCGACCGTGCTGCCGCTGCGGGCGTTTACGCCGCCAGTGCAAGGCCGCCCGACCGCTCTGCTGATCACGGACGAAGATTGCCGGGTTGAGGATTTCGATCTTGCCGCACTGGATATTCGGAGTGTGGCCACGCTGCAGGCCAGCCACCTGCGATCCCCCTTGGAAGTGTCTGAACTGGTGCTGAAGTTCGAGGATGGCGCGCTGGCCGATGCCGCCTTGCGCGCGGGCTTTACGACAACCGCGATGCGTGCGGATGATCCTGCAAGTCTGGCCAAATGGGCCGCAAGCGCGGGGGCCACGCAGATTGCGACGCCCTACGTTACCCGCGGTCCGCTGCGGGATTGGATGGATCAGGCGGCCCCGTCTTTGGCCAAGGCGGGCATCACCCTTTGCGAATGGCGACGTGATTGGGACAGTGCGATTTGGCCCCACGCCACTGCTGGATTCTTCAAGGTAAAGCAGAACATCCCGCGCATTCTGGAACAGGTGCTGCCTGCATGATCCCCATCGTCATCATTGGCGCGGGAATGGCAGGGCTGGCCTGCGCGCGGCGGCTTGCGGATGCGGGGCATGCGACGGTTGTGTTGGACAAAGGGCGCGGTATCGGCGGGCGGGTGGCGACGCGGCGTGTGGGCGATCTGCAGTTTGACCATGGCGCGCAATATGTGAACGCGCATGGCGCGGGATTTGCAGCGGTGTTGCAAAGTCTGGGCGATGCTGTCGCAGGTTGGCAGGATGGCACAGGCCGCACGCACAGCGTGGGCAGGCCGGGCATGTCGGCCATTCCCAAGGCGCTGGGGGCCGGGCTGAATGTCCGCCAGAACGCACAGGTGGCCAGTCTGGTGCAGGATGGTGATGGCTGGGCGCTGCATCTGGAAAACAACACCTTGCGCGCCGCGCGGGTGGTGGTGACGGTGCCCGCCCCGCAGGTGGCAAGTCTGCTGGGCGCGGATCACCCGCTCGTCGCAGCCCTCGCCCCGGTACGACTGGCACCCTGCCTGACGTTGATGGCCTCCGTCGCGGGCGTGGCACCTTTTGTCACCCGGCAGGATGCAGACGATCCCTTGACATGGATCGCACAAGACAGCGCAAAGCTGGGTCGCCCGCATGGGCCGGACACACTGTGGGTGGCGCAGGCGGGTGAGGCGTTCAGCCAACCCCATCTGGAAGAGACCCCGACGGAGATTACCGCCCGAATGCTCCCGCTGCTGTGCGATCGGCTGGG
>JANMDH010000526.1:0-2358 GCA_031376195.1 Gemmobacter sp.
TTGGTCAGCGCCTCAAGACGTTCGAGGGCGTATTGGGGTTTGATGGTTTTGGTGGAGCCTTTGTAGGTGAGGCACTTCACGGCGCGCCATTTGTTGATTTGATCCCACCATTGGGCGAGGGCGCCGTTGTTGGTGCGTGATCCGCGGGCGCGCCATTGGCGCAGCACTTCGGCAAGCACTTCGGCGACGTCGCCAAGGATGGGGACATCGACGCGGACGACCTTGTTAAGTGAGGAGGGGTCGATGTCGATGTGGGCTTTGCGGGAATGGGGCGAGAAATCCTTGATGCGGCCGGTGATGCGGTCGTCAAAGCGGGCACCGATGTTGATCATCAGATCACAGCCGTGCATGGCGAGGTTGGCCTCATACAAGCCGTGCATGCCGAGCATGCCGAGCCAGTTCTTGCCGGAGGCGGGATAGCAGCCAAGGCCCATCAGGGTGGAGGTGATGGGGAAATCGGTGGCGGCGACAAGATCGCGCAGCAGGCGGCTGGCCTCTGGCCCAGAATTGATGACGCCGCCGCCGGTGTAGAAGACGGGGCGTTCGGCGGTTTCCATCATTTCGACAAGGCGGGCGATCTGGGCGGCGTCGCCGGTGGTGCGGGGCTGGTAATGCGAGATGCGGGCCTGATCCTTGGGCGTGTAGTCGGCGGTGGCGAACTGGACGTCTTTCGGGATGTCGACGAGGACGGGGCCGGGGCGGCCCTTGGTGGCGACGTGGAAGGCCTGATGCAGGGTTTCGGACAGTTTCGCGGTGTCCTTGACCAGCCAGTTGTGTTTGGTGCAGGGGCGGGTGATGCCGACTGTATCGGCCTCTTGAAAGCCATCGGTGCCGATCATGAAGGTGGGAACCTGACCCGACAGCACGATGATGGGGATGCTGTCCATCAGGGCATCGGTCAGACCCGTGACCGCATTCGTGGCCCCGGGGCCGGAGGTGACAAGGGCGACGCCGGGTTTGCCGGTGGAGCGGGCATAGCCTTCGGCCATGTGGACGGCACCCTGTTCGTGGCGCACGAGGATGTGCTGGATGTCGTTCTGCTGAAAGATCGCATCATAAATCGGCAGGACGGCACCACCGGGATAGCCAAAGATAACCTCGACGCCCTGTTCTTTCAGGGCGCGCACCACCATTTCGGCACCAGTCATCTGTTCGGCAACTGTCGTGCTGCCCGTCATCTTGCCATCCGCTTTGCCCATCGTCCGCATCCTTTTTCGCCGCACCTGCGCGTGCCATCTGTTTCAGCCAACAAAAAGCCCCCGGGGGTCAATCGGGGGCGCATGGGAACCTGTCTGGTCAACCGTTACCGGCCCATACGCCAACATCTTTCTACGATTAGGACGACAGTCATGTCGCAGCCCCCGAATTGCATCTTTGCGGAACTTAGGGGAGGGGTCGGCCCCCGTCAACCGCATTTCGACATATAAAGTATCGCAAAAGGCAGGCAATTTGCACGATTCATATCTTTGATGGTATCGTTTGCGCAATAAACGGTAAATATGCGGCTATGGAGGCCCATCGAAAGCGTTGAAGTTCCCTTGCCAGCGATGAATCGCCGCAGCGGCGGGGATTTCAAATCCCTGTCACAGGACCTTTGCCCAACCGTCACATTCGGGCCGTAGTCAAATTGTCAGGGTGGAAGAAAAGTCGTGTCGGCCGTCTTTCGCCGCAACCCATTCCTAGCCACGGAGAGTGACGATGAAAGACCTCGACGCCCGCAGCCTTTCCTTTGATGAACTGGACGAACTGCGCTATCCGCGCCCCGAAAAACAGGAGTTTGACCGCGTGGTCGAACGGGCGATGTCACGCCGGGGGTTCCTGGGCGTGCTGGCCATGGGGTCGGCTGCGGCGGCGATGGGAACCTTGATGGGCACGGGGTCGGCGCGGGCACAGGCGGCTGCGGCGCGCTTTGCGTTCAAGCCGGTTGCGATTGCGACGGATGCGACGGTGGCAGTTCCGGAAGGCTATAGTTGGAAGCCGCTGGTGCGTTGGGGGGATGCGCTGTTTTCGGATGCGCCTGCGTTCAGCGCGGAAACGGGTGTCACGGCTGCCGGTCAGATGCGGACGTTCGGGGAAAACACGGACGGAATGGAGCTGTTCAACATCGGCGGTCGTCAGGTGATCGCGGTGAACCATGAATATGCGAACATCGAGACAAACCTGCCGGGTCGGCCGGAAGGAATGCCGCAAAATGCGGAGGATGTGATGCTGCTGCAGAACGTGCAGGGGGTGACATTGATGGAAGTGGCGGAAAAGGCGGACGGCTGGGCGGTTGTGGTGGACAGCCCGTTCAACCGGCGGATCACGCATCTGACACCGATGACACTTTCCGGCCCGGCGGCGGGGCATGATCTTTTG
>JANMDH010000490.1:0-3434 GCA_031376195.1 Gemmobacter sp.
GCCCAAGCGGGCGAAGCAGCCGAAAATCCAGCCAAGTTCGTCATGGGCCGAGACCAGACTTTGGTTGAAAAGGATTGACCGTGCAGGGTCGATGCCAGAGGCGATGAAACCGGCCGCCGCCTCGCGCGATTGCTGACGCAGCCTGACAGGGTCCTGCCAGACGGTGATCGCGTGCATGTCGACAAGGCAATAGACCGTCTCGATCCCTTCATCCTGCTTTTCGACAAAGCGTTTGAGAGCACCCAGATAATTGCCCAGCGTCAGGCCGCCGGAGGGCTGTATGCCCGAAAAGATGCGGGGGGCGAATTTGGGGTCGGCCATGGGCGGTCCTGTCTGGCAAAGGGTCGGGGTTCGGCTTACCCTTGGGGGCAAGGGGCGTCAATCAGGACGCCGCAGCATGAGGTGATGATGCAGACCGACCCAAACGCCCCGCCGATCAACCCGTTGCCCTGGATCGTCTGGGTGCTGGCCCTGCCGCTGATCGCGATGGAGGTGGTGGTGGGTCTGGGATCGGCGGGTGTCGTGGGAGGGGCGCAGGCAATTGGCTGGCGGCTGGACGCGATGGAACGGTTTGCGTTTGTGCCGGACCTGTTGCGCCTGACCTGGGAAACGGGTCAATGGCGGGCGGACGCGTTGTGGCGGATGCTGACCTATCCGTTGGTGCACGCGTCGTTCAGTCATGCGCTGTTTTCCATCGTGATCCTGCTGGCACTTGGCAAATGGGTGGGCGAGGTGTTCCGGCCCTGGGCGTTGCTGGTGGTGGTTGCGGGGGCGACGATTGCGGGGGCGGTGGCCTACACGCTGGTTCCGGGGGCGCAGGTGGCACTGATCGGGGCTTATCCGCCGGTGTACGGATTGATCGGGGCCTTTACGTTTGTGCTGTGGGTGCGGCTGTCGTCAACCGGGGGGCGGCAATATCAGGCGTTCACCCTTATCGGGTCGTTGCTGGCGCTTCAGTTGCTGTTCGGAGCGATCTTTGGCGGGGGTTGGGACTGGGTGGCGGACGTGGCGGGTTTCGCCGCCGGTTTCGTATTGTCCTTCGTGGTCAGTCCGGGTGGCTGGGGCAGGGTTGTGGCGAAGGTGCGTCAACGCTGACGCAAGCGAAATGGCCTGCAGGGCCGATGCGCGTCAACGCTGACGTTTCAGGGCGGCTTTGAAATCCGACAGGTGGAAGGCCCCGATGGAGGTTCCAATGCCGAAGTAGGCGATGATGCCGGACAGGACGAGCATGCCAAGGGCAAGATAACGCCAGCCATGTGCTGCAAGCGCGGGGCCGAGCAGGATCACCATGCCCATCAGAACCGCGCCCATCGCGATAGAGGCGAGCAGAATGCGCCAGATACGGGCGCGAAAGCGGGCGTCGGTCTGCGCCTCGGGGCCCATTTTGCGTGACCCGCGCCACAACTGCCAGACCATGACCCAGCCGGACAGCGTGGTGGCGAGGGCGGCGGCGACAAAGCCGATATAGGGCAGCAGACCGATGGCGATGACGGCGTTCACGATCATCGAAACGATGGCATAGACAAAGGGGCGGCGGGTGTCTTCACGGGCATAGAACAGGGGTTGCAGCACCTTGTGCAGCACGAATGCGGGCAGGCCGAGGCCGTAGGCGGCAAGGGCCAGCGCCGTGTTGGCCGCATCGTCCGCGCCGAACGCGCCGCGCTGATAAAGCACCGTTGTCAGGGGCAGCGAGATGACAACCAGTGCCACGGCGGCGGGGATGGTCAGGGCGAGCGCGAATTCGGCACCCCGGTTCAGGCTGGCGCGACCGCCGTCGGCGTCGCCCGCGCGCAGGCGGCGGGAAAGGTCGGGCAGAAGGACGGTGCCGATGGCGATACCGACGACGCCAAGGGGCAGTTGATACAGGCGGTCGGCATAGGACAGCCAGGCCACCGCCCCGTCGGTAAAGCTGGCAATCTGGCGGCCGACCAGCAGGTTGATCTGCACCACGCCCCCCGCCAGCAGGGCGGGGCCTGCGATGATGGCAAGGCGTTTGAGTTCCGGCGTCATGCGCGGCCAGCCGGGGCGGAAATGCAGCCCGGCGCGACGGGCGGAAATCCAGGTGAATGCCAGTTGCGCGATGCCGGTTATGGGCACCGTCCAGGACAGGGTCAGCCCGATATCCCAGCCCCAGCGATCGGCCATCAGCATTGCGATGATGAACATCAGGTTCATCAGGACGGGCACGAAGGACGCCTCGGTGAACCGCCCAAAGGCGTTCAGGACGCCTGACAGAAGGGCCACCAGCGAAATGAACAGGATGTAGGAGAACGAAATCCGCCCAAAGGTCACGGCCAGATCGAACCGCGCGTCGCCGACAAAACCCGACGCCATTGCCCAGACCAGCCACGGCATCGCGAAAGTGCCGATGATCGTAAAGAGCACCAGTATTCCCGCCAGCCCGTTGAAGGCATCGCGGGCGAAGGCCTGTGCATCCTCGCCCGCCTCAAGCTTTTTGGCGAACATCGGGACGAAGGCCATGTTGAAGGCCCCTTCGGCAAAGAAGCGGCGGAACATGTTGGGCAGGCTGAACGCGATCAGAAATGCCTCGGCAACCGGGCCCGACCCGAGATAGGCCGCCATCATCACGTCGCGCACAAAACCCACGAGCCGTGACAACAGCGTCCAGCCCCCGACTGTCATCACGCTGCTGATCAGCCTGATCTGCGTCATGCCTGCGCCCGTTCCGCGCCTTCGGCGATCGCCTGGCGCAATTTGCGCTCCAACGCCTCTTGTCGGTGTTTCTGGTGCAATTTCAGGCCGAACATGTCCTTGACATAGAAGGTATCCACCACCTGTGCCCCGTAGGTCGCGATGACCGCACTGGCAATATAGATGTTGTTGGCCGCCAAGGTGCGCGTCAGATCATAAAGCAAGCCGGGCCTGTCGCGCGTGTCCACCTCAATGATCGTATAGATTTCAGACCCTTCATTGTCGAAGGTCACATGGGTTGGAAAGCGGAATTCACGGTCGCGTTTCTTGATCCTGTCGCGGTCTGCCAGCGCCTCACGTGCCAGCACTTCGCCTTTCAGGGTCTTTTCTATCATACCGCGCAGGCGGGGCAGGCGGCTGATCTCATAGGGTTTGCCCTCGGCGTCCTGCACCCAGAATACCGCCGTCGCATAGCCGTCCTTTGACGTGTAGGTCCGCGCATCCACCACATTGGCCCCGACAAGCGCCAGTGCCCCGGCCAGACGCGAAAAGATGCCCGGGTGATCGACAAGGGCAAAGCAGGCGCGCGTTGCATCCCGGTCGGGGTCGGGGTGCAGGTCGATGCGGATTTCATTATCCGGCAGATCTTGCAGCAGACGGGCGAAGATCGCCTGAGTGTCGGTCGAAAGCCCGCGCCAGTAGGGGGCGTAATGGCGTGACAGTTCGACAGCGACGACTGCCGCCTGCCAATCCGCCAGACGTGCCTGCAACAGGCGTTTTGC
>JANMDH010000529.1:0-3794 GCA_031376195.1 Gemmobacter sp.
GGCACGTTGAATTTGCGGAAGTTCGGGTTCAGACGCGCGAGGATCTTGCGTGTTTCCGCCTCCATCCGGCTGTCATCGAGGAATCCACCGGCACTGACCAGTTCGCGGCCCAGAAACAGGTTCGAGGCGGCGTTCAGGTTATCGGCGAGGGCAAGGGTCTGATAGATCGTTTCGATGTTCTGCGCCCGGGCATCACGCGGATTGTGAATCTCGACCTTCTGGCCGTCGATCAGAATTTCGCCCACGTCGGCCTGATACGCACCGGACAGGCATTTGATCAATGTCGATTTACCCGCGCCGTTGTGGCCCAGAAGGCCGACGACTTCGCCGCGATGCAGGTCAACCGTGACGTGATCGACAGCCTTGATCCCGCCGAACGAAATCGACATGTCACGCATTTCGACCAAAGGGGTTCCGGTGTTGGTTGTCATGGCAGCCCCCTATTTCGCTTTGCGGCGATAAACGTTGTCGAGATAGACGGCGAGCACGAGGACGACGCCCACGACGATCTGCTGGATGGCCGTATCAAAGCCAAGCAGAACCATGCCGGTTCGCAGGCTTTCGGTGACCAGCGCGCCAAGGATCGCGCCATAGATCGTCCCGATGCCCCCGGCGAGCGAGGTGCCCCCGATGACTGCGGCGGCGATGACATAAAGTTCGTCCAGCACACCCAGCGCGTTGGTCGCAGAATTCAGGCGCGCCGAAGCGACGACACCGGACAGACCGGCGAGCATTCCCATCAGCGCAAAGATTTTCATCGTCATCCAGCGAGTGTTGATGCCGGCGAGTGCCGCCGCCTCGGGGTTGCCGCCGATGGCAAAGACATAACGGCCAAATCGGGTGCGGGTCATCAGGATGGTCATCAGGATGCCGACAACAATCAGAATAAGCACGGGAATAGCAAAGCCGTGGCTGATGAACAGACCCTCGGGCGGGACGGTGATGTTGTTCGCCTTGGCATAAGCCTCGACGATGCCCTTTGGCCACGGATAGGCGTTCACGAGCAGCACGGCACCAATGATGGTGCCGCATCCGAGGACGGCGAGGACAGTCTCGGCCCAAATCGGGCGCAGGGCGAACTGGTGTTTGCGGCGTTGGCCGCGGCCGGACCAGAGCATCCAGAGGACGCCCAGGCAGGCGAGGCCACCGACGATCCAGCTGCCGGTTTCGCCGACGGCCCCGTAAGGACCGCCGCCCAGCAGGGCAAAGGTCTGATCAACGGGAGAAATCGTCTTGCCGCCTGCGGACAGGAAGGCCATGCCGCGCCAGATCAAAAGACCGCCGAGCGTGACGATGAAGGCGGGAATGCCGCGATAGGCGATCAGCCAGCCATGAAACGCGCCGATGAGGGCGCCCAACGTCATGCCGACAATAACGGTGATGACCCAGATTGAAGGGTGTCCAAGCCCAAGGTAGTTGGGCAGAATTTCGACCTGCAGGATGCCCATGACCATGGCGGTGACGCCAAGGATGGCACCGACCGACAAATCGATGTTGCGGGTGATGATGACCAGAACCATGCCGGTGGCCATGATCCCGATCCCGGACATCTGGACAGACAAGTTCCAAAGGTTGCGCGGTGTCAGGAATTTGCCTTCGGACAGATCAAAGCCGCCCCCGGTGAGCAGACTTTTGAAGGGCGGATAAAAGTGAAAGCCGACCCAGATGACCAGCAGGGCACCCGCCATGCCAAGCAGGCGCGTATCAATTTCGGTTGCCCGAAAGAATCGCGCAAATAGGCCGCCGTGCGTATCGGTTTGCGGGGCGGGAACGGATGTGGGGGGGGGTGTTTGGGTCATGTCCTCGTCCAGCGCTGCTTAAGGAAAGGGTGGCGAGGCGCTGTCACGCGACTTGGGGTGACGGGCTGCCGGAAAGACAAAGGCAAGCGGCTGAAATGCGCAGGCCGCTTGGATGGGAAAACTCCGGCGCCCGCCACAAGGGCGGACGCCGGAGATTGGTCAAGCGATCACTGGCAAGCAGCGACGCCTTCCATTGCGCCTTCGCAAGCCTGTTCTTTGGTGATGTGGCCTGCGTCGATCACGACATTCAGCGTGTCTTTGGTGATCGGGGTTGGTGTCAGCAGAATGGCGTTCATTTCAACACCATTTGCACCGCCCGAAAACTTGGCTGCGCCTTCAATCGCGTCAAGCGCCGTGCCGCCAGCCAGGGCTGCTGCAATCTCGCCAGCTGCCTTGCCCAGGGCGCGCGCGTCTTTCCAGACGGAAACGGTCTGGGTGCCGCGTGCCACACGGTTGATTGCTGCAAGATCGCCGTCCTGACCGCCGACCGGGATCACGAGGCCTTGGCCCGCAAGCGCAGCAACGACGCCGCCCGCCATACCGTCATTTTGCGACAGCACGGCGTCAACCGCGTTGTTGTTGGCGGTCAGGATCTGCTCCATGTTCTTTTGAGCATTTTCCGGCTTCCAACCATCCGAGAACGCTTCGCCGACGATCTTGATCGACCCGTCGGTGACTTTCGCACCGATTACTTCCATCATGCCTTCCAGAAGGAACGCCGCGTTCGGATCACCGGGATCGCCTTTGATGATCGCATAGTTGCCGTCCGGCTTGGCCGCCATCACGGATTCGGCGATCAATTTGCCGACACCTTTGTTGTCGAACGTCAGATAGAAGGTTCGGGCATCTTCGATCAGGCGGTCATAACCGACGACGGGAATCCCTTCGGCAGCGGCTTTTTCGATCGCCGGCCCGATGGCATCTTTGTCCCATGCGTTGATGATCAGGACGTTTGCGCCCTGTGTGATCAGCGCATCGACGTCGGCCAGCTGCTTTTCGGACGACGACTGCGCGTCAGCCGAGATGTATTCGTCGCCAGCCGCTTCAATCGCGGCTTTCATGGCGGCTTCGTCGATTTTCCAACGCTCTTCCTGGAAGCTAGCCCAGGATACGCCGATCTTTTTTCCTTCGGCCAAGGCCGCCGTTGAGAAACCAGCCGCAGCGATCACTGCCAGCAAAATTGCGTTACGCATTTTTAATCCTCCCATGGATGCGGCCAATGCATGGCCGGCCCGACAGATTCGTCGGCACGCGGGGAAAATGGCCTGAATAAATTCAGTTGTCAAAATAAAATTCATGGGAAAAACTACTGATGCCCATGATATGTACAGGTCTGCGCCGCGATGCAGAAAAATCCGGGTGAAAAGGGGTCGATTGGCCCGCATTTTGTTTGAAAGCAAAAGAAAACATGCCGCAGATGCCCAAAGAAAGCGGCATTAACCCAAAACCGGGATGCGGCCCGCTGATTCCGCCATTGGCCGAATCACTTCGCCCGTTGCGCCAGCAGGTATTCGAACGGGTGCGGGCGGCGGGGCTGATACCGCGGGTGCAGGTCGCCAAGGAACTGGGCGTCAGTCCGGCGTCGGTCACGACGATCACGCAGGAACTGATCGAAGCGGGGCTGATCGAAGAGGTGGCGACGTCGCGTGAGGGCGATCAGGGCCGGGGGCGGCCTGCGGTGGCGCTGGGCGTGCGGGCGGACGCGCACCGGGTGGTGGGTCTGAAGGTATCCGATCAGAACCTGTCGGCGGTGATCACGGATTTCGCAGGCAATCATCTGGCCACCCATTCTGTTGACCGCCGCACCGCCGCAGAAAGCCCGGGGGATGTGGTGCGGTTGATCGAGCTTTTGGTAGATACCGTCACGCAGAAGGCGGGCATGTACCGGCACGAGATTTCGGCGGTCGGCATCGCCATCCCCGGTTATATTGAAAGTGACGAGGGGCGGGTCATCTGGTCTTCGTTACTGTCCGAACGCAATGTTCCGCTCGCGGC
>JANMDH010000538.1:0-1688 GCA_031376195.1 Gemmobacter sp.
ATGGGCGCGGGCGGTTCGGAAAGACGCCCGGTTGTCCGATGGGGCTAAGTTGTTGGCCGATGTGCTGTGCTATGATTTTGGGTTCAATGAATCCGGGGTTTGCAACCCGTCTATCGACACGCTGGCACAGGCTATCGGCAAGTCCGACCGGGCCGTGCAGCGCGCCTTGGCGGAACTGCGGGCGGCTGCATGGATCAATGTCAGGCACTGCCATGGCCGGGGCAAGCGCAGCGAAATCCACTTCCTAAAAGGTGACGGAACTGTCGCGTTTGTGGCATCTGAAAAGGTGACGCAGCTGTCGGATCATCGCCCCGAAAAGGTGACAGATGTGGCAGGAAAAGGTGACAGAAGTGTTACCCCCTATAATAAGGCTGAATCAAATAGGAATAAAAAAGAACGCGGGCCCAACCGCGAGTCGCCAGAACGCCCCAGTCCGCATCTGACAGCGGTTGTCCTGCTTGGCAGCCATGCTGAGAATGATTGGAACGATTGGCTGGCACGGCACAAACTGCCCAACCTCAAGTTCATGGACCGCAAGTCGAGCAACGCAAAGGGGCGGGGCTGGGATATGCCATTCAGCCTGCCCCCAAGCCCCGATGATTCGATCACCACAGCCATTGCCGTGAAGTTTGCGAATTGGGCCGCTTACCAGAAGGGGTTCATTCAATGATCGTGGAACGCCTGACTCTGTCTGCGGTGCAGCCTTTCAGCCTGCTTGCACTCAAGGCCCATTGTCGGGTCGATGATGCTGAATTTGATCAGGAGTTGGCCGCACACGGCAATGCAGCTGCGAAAGAGTTGGAAGCCTATGCGTCTGTGGCGCTGATTGATCAGACGATCCGCGTGACCTTGCCTGTCTGGCCCCGCACTGACACGTTCGGTCTGCCGGTTGTACCCGTGCTTGACCCTCTATCGGTGACGATCACTGCCGATGGCGTGGCATTCCAAGGCTATGCGGTGACGACGGGATTGCGGCCTGCGGTGCGGCTGGTGGGTGATCGGCCCTGCGGGGTGATCGTAATCACCTATGAAGCCGGGTTCGGTCCTGCGCAGCCCGATGTACCAGCCGATCTGGTGAATGCGATCATGGATCAAGCATCGGCGTTCTTTGACATGAAGGGCGTGGGCGATGGCAAGACGAACGGCATGTCGCCGCACATGACCCGCATCGCGGCCCGGTATCGGAGGGTTGCGGTATGACCGCGTTCGATGCGACCGCGCCTGTCTTGTTCGATATGTTCGCAGATGGTCCCAATGTCGGCATTTCTATGCCTGTAGGTAACCGTCGTCCTGAGTTGTCTCTTTTCGCGCGCGACGGATCGAAGACCCCGGCGGAATCGGCGGTCAACTTTCTGGAATCGTTGAAAATTCCACAGGGAAAAAATTCAGGACAGGCCTTGAAACTCGCACCGTTTCAGCGGGCTTTTGTCGAGGGCGCGCTAGCTAAGGGGATCAACGCGGCGGTGCTGTCGATCGGTCGCGGCAATGCCAAGACGGCCCTGTCGTCTGGCCTTGCCTTGGGAGGGTTGTTGGGCATCTGGGATCGCCAGCCCCGGCGCGAGGTGTTGATTGCGGCGCGGACGCGGGATCAGGGCGCGGTGGCCATGGGGTTCGTTGTAGGCTTCATTGAAAGCCTGCCCTTGGAAATCCAGCGCCGGATGATCAAGCGCCGTGCACCCCGGCTTGAA
>JANMDH010000018.1:0-2767 GCA_031376195.1 Gemmobacter sp.
ACCGCGAGATCATCATCGGCGGCAAGCACATGGTGTTCGTGAATGTGTCGAGCCCGCCGAATGCCTGGGATCTGGAGCGCGGAAAACGGTCGGGTGATTTTGAGACCTTCAAGGAGTTCATGAAGCTGACGCAGTATTTCAACTGCATTCACGTCGCGGGCGGCTATCCAGTGGAACCCGTAGACATCCACGCGTCGGTCCGCCATCTGGATTGCCTGTATGAAAAGCTGACATTGACCGACAAGGTTGTGCATGCCTATTCGCTTGGGGCGGAGCGGGTCGAGGATGTGATGGAAATGGTCCGGCTTGCGGCGGGCCTCAGCCACGCGGAATTCGATGCAAAGCCGCGAATGTATACAAACATCAATTCGGTATCCCCGCTCAAGCACGATTATCCGATGCTGGACGGGGCGATGCGGTTGGCAAAACGGGGCCAGCCGGTGATTGTGACGCCCTTCACGCTGGCGGGGGCGATGGCGCCGGTCACGATGGCAGGTGCGGTCGCGCTGTCGGTGGCTGAGGGGCTGGCTGCGATTGCGCTGCTGCAATACATCAACCCCGGTTGCCCGGTCGCGCTGGGCACTTTTACCTCGAACGTGGATATGAAATCGGGCGCGCCCGCCTTTGGCACGCCGGAATATATGCGGGCCACGCAGATGACCGGGCAGTTGGCGCGGTTTTACAAGCTGCCCTTGCGGTCATCGGGCGTCTGTGCGGCGAACGTGCCGGACGGGCAGGCGATGTGGGAAACATCGAACAGCCTGTGGGCGGCGGTGCAAAGCCGCACCAACATGGTCTATCACGCGGCGGGCTGGCTGGAGGGCGGGCAGATCGACAGCCAGGAAAAGATCGTGATGGACTCAGAAGTGCTGCAGATGATCCAGCGCTATTTCGAGGAGGCGACCTTTGCCACCACGGACGATGATATCGCCCTTGATGCGATCCGCGAAGTGGGTCCGGGTGGGCATTACTTTGGCTGCCAGCACACACAAGACCGCTATGCCACGGCGTTTTATGCGCCGTTTGCCAGCGACTGGCGGAATTATGAGGCGTGGGAACAGGATGGTGCTGTCTGGACGCCGGAACGTGCGCATCGGATCTACAAGCAGATCCTGGACGAATTTGAATCCCCCGACATGAACGGTGATCATCGCGAGGAACTGGCCCGTTTTGTGGCGCGGCGCAAACAGGAAGGCGGCGCGCCGACGGATTTCTGACGGGCATGCCAAACCCGTTCAAATGCGTGGCATTTGGCAAGGGATCGGCAGGCAATCATTAACCCCACCGCGCTATGGTTTCGACAGGTGGTCGGGATTTGGGTCATGCACGGTCTGGTGAACAAGGCACTTCAGTGTTTTCTGCGCGATACGTTCGGCCCCGCCGCGTGGGCCATGGTGGCGGAGCGTGCGCAGCTTGGGTTTGCCAGTTTCGAGGCGATGACGCGGTATGATCCGGCCGTGACGGAATTGGTGATCGCCACAGCCATAAAGGTGCTGGAACGGCCCCGCGAAATCCTGCTGGAAGACATGGGAACCTACCTTGTGTCGCACCCGAATTCGCACAGCCTGCGGCGGTTGTTGCGGTTTGGCGGGACCAGCTTTGTCGAATTCCTGCATTCGCTGGATGATCTTCCGGGGCGCGGGCGGTTGGCATTGCCGCATCTTGACCTTCCCGCGCTTGAACTCGTCGATATCGGCGTGGATCGGTTCAGTCTGCATTGCCGGTCCAATGTGATCGGGGGCGGGCATGTTCTGGTGGGCTTGTTGCGGGCCATGGCGGATGATTACGGCGCACTTGTCGTGCTGGAATATCGCGGGCGGGCCGAAGATACCGATGTCATCGGCATTCAACTTCTGGATATGGATTTTGCCGAAGGACGCGCCTTCAGTCTGGCCGAACCGGTGCAGGGATGACGGCGGATGCGGATCAGCCGGGGGCCCCGGCGTTCGGGGGGCTGGGTCTGGATCAGGGCGCTTTGGACCGGTTCATGCCGATGCATGTTGCCGTGGGGCCGACGGGGCGGATCATCAGTTGCGGGCCGACGTTGCGCAAGCTGGACCAGAACCGCCGCTGGCTGGGCGAGGCATTTCTGGATGTCTTTGATCTGCGCCGCCCCAGTTCCGTGCAAACCTTTGCCGATTTTCAGCGCCGTGCGGGGGGGCGTCTTCACATGTCCCTGCGCAGCGGGGCGGCGGCGGGTTTGCGCGGAATCGCCCTGCCGGCAATGCACGGGCAGGCGCTGCTGATCAACCTGTCGTTCGGGGTGACGGTGCTTGATGCCGTCCGGCAGCACCGTCTGACCGAGGGGGATTTCGCGGTCACCGATCTTGCCGTCGAATTGCTGTATCTGGTCGAGGTGAAGACGGCGTTGATGGAAGATCTGGCACAGTTAAACCATCGACTGGACGGGGCGAAAGCCATGGCCGAGGAAGAGGCGCAGACGGATATGCTGACAGGGCTGCGCAACCGCCGCGCCCTAGATGCGGCGCTGGCCAGCCTGATTTCCGCGCGCGCCCCGTTTGCCCTGATGCATCTGGACCTTGATTTCTTCAAGGCGGTGAACGACACACTGGGCCATGCGGCGGGCGACCATGTTCTGCGCTGCGTGGCATCGGTTCTGACGGACGAATTGCGCGTGGGCGACACGATTGCGCGCGTGGGCGGCGATGAATTCGTGCTGCTGTTGCCCGGCCTGACGATCATTCCGAAGCTGCAGAAGATTGCGGGACGGATGATTGAACATCTGTCCCAGCCGATTGTCTTCCAG
>JANMDH010000024.1:0-12219 GCA_031376195.1 Gemmobacter sp.
GTTTTTCCCTGCCGGAATTGCCGGTTTCGGTGGATATCGGCAAGATCGCGGCGGACCGGATCGTGCTGGGCGAGGCGGTTCTGGGAACGGCACTGGAAGGACGGCTGGAGGCAGCGTTGTCGCTTGAAGGCGGGGATGGCACCGGCAATCTGGTACTGGAACGCACGGACAGCGGGCCTGAGGGGCGGATCAGCCTGACGGGAAGCTATGGGAACGCGAGCCAGACCCTGTCGCTGGAACTGTCGGCAGTCGAGGCGTCGGGGGGAATCGCGCCTGATCTTCTGGGAATTCCGGGCAGCCCCGCCGTTGACCTGTCGATTGTGGGCAACGGCACACTTCCGGATTTTGTCGCCGATGTGCGGCTGGCGTCGGATGGGGCGGACCGGCTGACAGGTCAGGTCGTTCTGGCGGGAACAGAAGCCGGGGCACAATCCTTTACGGCGGACCTGAGCGGCGATCTTGCGCCGCTGTTTCTGCCGCGATACGCCGCGTTCTTTGGGCCGGAGGTATCGTTGCAAGCCGCAGGCAGCCGTGCTGCCAACGGGCGACTGGACCTGCAGCAATTCGAGGTGACCACGCAGTCCCTGAAACTTGACGGCGCGCTGGCCATTGCGGCAGATGGCCTTCCCGAACGCTTTGCGCTGATTGGCACCCTGGCCGCGCCGGATGGCAGTCCGGTTCTGCTGCCCACGGCAGGCGATGCGGACATGCGGGTCACGCAGGCGAGCGTCGATCTGACCTATGATCATCAATCCGACGATGGATGGTCGCTGAAGGCGCTGCTGTCGGGGCTGGATCGCGGGGATTTTGACGCGGACCAGATCACGCTGACCGGGTCGGGCCGGATCGCGCGCGGGCCTGCGGGTGCTGGGCCGGTTGTGGGCGGCACAATCCGGTTCGACGCACGGGGGCTGGCGCCGACGGACCCCGATCTGGCCACAGCGTTGGGGGACCAAGTGACGGGGGACGCCAAATTCTTTTGGCAACAGGGCGACGTCTTGCGCCTGCCGCGTTTCGCGGTGACCGGTTCAGGCTATGGGGTGGAGGCGAAAGGCCTGATCGGTGGCGTTCTGCTGGGATTTCCGGTGTCCGGCACGGCGAGCATTCGTGCCGATGATCTGACGCGCTTTGCGCCGCTGTCGGGGCGACCCCTGTCTGGTGCAATAACGGGTGATCTGCGCGGGGGTGGGACGCTGCTGGCAGGCAGTTTTGATGTAAGCGCGGGATTGGTGGCGCAAAACCTGACCATGGGTGTGGCAGAGGCTGACAATCTGCTGCGCGGGCCAACGACCATCGATTTGTCGATCAGGCGGGATGAAACAGGCACCCTTTTGCGCAGTCTTGATCTGCAGGCCCGGACCCTTTCGTTGAAAGCGCAAGGCACTGTGGCGACGGCGGGCAGCGATCTGACCGCCGATCTGAACTTTGCCGATCTGTCGGTGCTGGGCGGGCCATACCGGGGGCAGCTGGTGGGCAAGGCGGCGCTGACAGGGACATTTGACAACGCCAACCTGACACTGGACGCCGACGGCACCGGGCTTGCCATCGGGCAGGCGGAGGTGGATGCCCTGCTAGCAGGCGCATCACGCCTGTCGCTGGATGCCGTCGTCGCAGACAACGCGGTGGACCTGCGGGCGTTCAGGATCACTGCAGCAACCCTGGAAGCGACCGCGCAGGGAAAAATATCGGCTGATGCGACCGATGTGAAGGCGACAGTAAACATGTCCAATCTGGCGGCCCTTGGCGGCACGTATCGCGGGGCGTTGACCGCGTTGGCCGGGTTCACCGGATCGGCGACCGATGGCGTGCTGACGGTGGAGGGCGCGAGCACCAATCTTGGGGTGGGCGTATCGGAACTTGATCGGCTGCTGGCGGGCAAAACCGATTTGTCCGCGACCCTTGCCGTCAAGGACGGTATTGCGCGGATCGAAGCGGCGCAGATCCGCAACCCGCAACTGAGCGCCGCAGCGTCGGGCAATGCCGAAAATCTGGCGCTGGAGGCCCGGTCGGTGAACCTTGCGCTGATCCTGCCGGATTTTCCGGGGCCTGTGTCGGTGTCGGGTACCGCCGCCGCGATCGGGTCCGATTATCGGGTTGACCTGACAGGCACCGGCCCCGGCCAGATTGCGGCTCGCATCAGCGGCACCCTTGCCGCCAATATGCAGCGCGCCAATCTGATCATTGCGGGGTCTGCGCAGGCCGGGCTGGCCAACGTCTTTCTACGCCCCCGCAGTATTTCTGGCCCGGTGCGGTTTGACCTGAACCTGAACGGTCCGCTGGCCCTGTCTGCGGTTTCGGGGCGCGTGTCATTGGCGGGGGGGCGGCTGTCAGACCCCGGCCTGCCGTTTTCCCTGCAGGACATCACCGCAGCAGTCGATCTGGCAGGCGGGCAGGCGCGGGCGACCTATGATATGGGTTTGACCACAGGCGGGCGCATCGCCGGGGAGGGTACCGTTGGCCTGACAGCGCCCTATCCGGCGAATTTGCGGGCCAATCTGCGGCAGGTCGTCGCCCGCGACCCCCGGCTGTATGAAACCCGGATGAACGGGGACATTGCGGTGGATGGCCCATTGACCGGGGGTGCGCTGATCAGCGGGCAGGTTCTGCTGAACGAAACCGAACTGCGTATCCCGTCAACCGGGCTGGGGGCGAACGGGCAGTTGCCAGGTCTGGAACACCTGAATGAACCCGGCGACGTGCGGGCCACCCGCGTCCGGGCGGGACTGATTGATGATGGAAGGGGGGGAACGGGTGCCGGGTCTGCGGCGCGGCCCTTCACGCTCGACCTGCTGATTTCCGCGCCGTCGCGCGTGTTTGTGCGCGGGCGTGGTCTGGATGCCGAATTGGGGGGGGAACTGCGGTTGGGGGGAACGACGGCCAACATCCTGCCATCGGGTGGGTTTGAACTGATCCGGGGGCGGCTGGACATCTTGGGCAAGCGGCTCGTGTTGTCGCAGGCGCGGCTGCAGATGGAAGGCAGTTTTGATCCGCGTATTGACGTGCTCGCCTCTACCGAAAGTGACGGTATCACAAGTTCGGTCCAGATCTCGGGTCTGGCGAGTGCGCCCATCGTCAGCTTTGTGTCGATGCCGGAATTGCCGGAAGAAGAAGTGCTGTCGCGCCTTTTGTTCGGGCGGGGCCTGACACAGCTTTCGCCGTTGCAGGCCATTCAACTGGCGGGGGCGGTGGCGACATTGGCGGGGCGTGGCGGGGACGGGATCATCAGCAAGCTGCGTCAAGGCTTTGGCCTTGATGATCTGGATTTCGAGACGTCAGACGAAGGTGGGACGACGCTGAAAGCCGGAAAGTACCTGTCGCGAAACCTGTATACCGAGGTGATCGTGGGGGATGACGGGAAAAGTGAAATCCAGCTGAATCTGGATGTGACGAAAAGTGTTACGATCCGGGGGCGGGTCGGGGCCGATGGCAACACCGGTCTGGGCGTGTTTCTGGAGAAGGATTACTAGAGCAGCTTTTTCGCTGCGCGTTCGGCGTCGACAGCGGCCCCCAAGAGCACGGCATAGGCACTGAAGTAAAACCACATGAGCAGGGCCGCAACGGCACCAATGGACCCGTAAACCTTGTTATAGCTGGTAAAGTTGCTGAGATAGAGGGCGAAGCCGCGTGAGACGAGCAGCCACAGCAGCAGGGCCACGATCAGGCCGGGGGTGAAAAACCTGATCGGCGCGGGGGTGGTTCGATTGGGGCCAAAGCGATAAGCGATGGCAAGGCCGAGAACGGCGAGCAACAGCCCCAGCAGGATGTTTACCGTTTGCAACGCAATGGCAGCCCAGGCGCCCAGCGGAAGATGCGCCAGCGCCACGGGGACAATGACCGCAAGCAGCAGCGCCAGCAGGGTGATCGCGACAAGGGCAGTCGTCAGCAGAATGGCCAGAACCTCATGCCAGAAGCCGCCTTTATCTGGCAGGTGATGGACCGCGTTCAGGCCGCTGACAAGCGCCGAGGTGCCCGCCCGCGCGGACCACAGGGCCAGAAGGGTGGAAACAAGGGTGGTCCAGCCCAAACCGGGTGTGCTGGCATCGACAAGGGCCTGCACTTGGGTGGCGAACAGGGCAAACGCCTCGGGCGGCAGAATATCCTGCAGGGGTTCGACCTGCTGGCGCACAAAGGCGGGGTCGGCCCCCACCCCCCAGATGGCGATGATGACGGCAGCACCGGGGAATAGGGCAAGGAACCCGAAGAAAGCCACGCTCGCCGCGGCCATTCCCAGTTTGGCGGTTTGAATGCGCAAAAGATAACGGGCGTAAATCGGCACAGCGGTTCCGTTCGTTATGGCCAGTCAGATTACCAAGCTAACGCGCGAAAATAGAAAAGGGTCCGCAAATTGCGAACCCAATTCTTAACGTAATACGAACGCCCGAAGGCGAACGGATTAGTGGCTGCCCGACTGACCAACCAGAACGGCGACCAGGCCGAGGCCCAGCAGCGGCAGCAACAGGCCCGAGGACGAACCAGCAGCTTCAGCAACAACCGGAACCGGCTCTTCCATAACGACAACTGGGCCGCCAGCGGTGGCAACAGTTACCGATGCGAGCAGTGCAGCGGCGGTGATAGCGACGATCTTTTTCATTTTACTCTCCGTGACTTGAATTGATGGATTAACGTTCGGATACCATACGGCAACGGTCTATGGAAGCCCTAAGTTCTAACCGTTGTCAATGACGCGAGATAGAACAAAATGACCCCATTCGATATTCAGTAACTGATTGGATTTACGAAGGAAAGTGCCATTTTGGAACCAGTACTCATTGGTAAAACGACCTGAATCCCCCGTGCATGTCTCTGCAATATGACGGGTCGTGTGTTGCCTCTCCACCACAGTAATGGTGTCAGGGCCCAGATTGGACAGCGTACAATCGAAAACCCGGCGCTGAGTCTGATCTGCACCGTCCAGATAGTAATAAACCCGCTCGAATCTACCAACCCCGCTTGAGACTTGCGCGATGGTTGGCCCGGTGGATTGCATCAGGTCGGGGCCGTATCCCCGGGTTGCCACCACGATGCCCTGCCGGAACGAGATGGTTTTGTCATCGGCCGAGGCCCAGGTTTCCACGTCGCCGTTCACGCCGTTCGGCACCACAAAGGTAAAAGTGCCCTGTGTGGGCAATTCGGCCATGATCATCGGGGTCTTGAACTGTGCAAGACGCGCCTGTGTCGTCGGTGGCCCGGCGACGACCGGCTTTTGTGCCCGCTGGCCCACGACCCCTTTGAGGATGGAGCCCGTCAGCCGGGCCCCTGCGGTTGCGTCGGTGTCAGTGCCGCAGCCCGACAGGCCAAGCATCAGTGCGATCAGAACCGCAACGGTTTTTTGCGGGATCATTTCCAGAACCTTCCCCACTGCTCATCCAGGCCAGATGCCTGATAATCCCGCAGCGAATCATACAGGCGGCCATCCACTTCAAGCCGCTGCCCCCCATCGCGGCCAAAGGGCCGGATGATCGTGATTGCCTTTTTGCGTGTCGGCTGCCCGGTGCCCCAGGCAAACGGAATTTCCAGTTTGATGCCTTTGTCGAATGACCCCGACCCGAAATCCTCGGCCGAGACATTGGTTTTGGAGGCAAAGGCCCCGACCCGCCAGCCGTTTGAAAATTCGCGTTGCAGGCTGAGCGTGGCACCAACGTCGCCCGCCAGATAACGCCCGACATCGACCTGAGCGTGGATGCCGTTTGCAAAGGCGTAATAGGCGGACAGATGGCCTGTTGCGACCCGGTAATCATATTCCGAAAATCCCAAGCCCCCGTTCGTGTCGCGCTGGGCCACGTAGTTCACCTCGGCCCCCAGCGCCCAGCGACGATCCACCGGTTTCCACAGCACCTCGGCGGAAATGCCGCCGAACATGCGTTCCAGATAACCGATCGACACCCGGCCATAAAGATCACCACCCAAGTGCCCGAATTGCGCGAAACTAAGGGATTCAAGCGCCGGGTCCGCCCTTGCGTCATAAAGATCGCCATCGGACCTGACGGGTTGCAACTTGGCATCAATCGGCGGTGGTGGATCATCCAGATTTCCGATCACCTTTTTGGTGACGGCCCCCTGCAGAACCATACCGGGACGAATTTCGTATCGCCCCGCCAACCGCAGGCCAACGTCGATCTTGAACGGTGCGCGCTGATCAAACAGTCGGACCCGGTTATAGGGGGTCAGCGCCCAGGTGAAGCGGGGGTAAAGTTCGGGGTCGTAGGTCAGCCCGTCAATGCGGCGGCCCGGGTTGGTGATCAGCACCCGGTCGCGCATCTGCGCCGCGGCATCGGGCGCAAATTCAAGCCGTTCCAGATCGGTCCGCCGGATTGTCACCTTGGACGCTGCGGCCCCGTTGACCAGCGGGATGATTTCGAACACCTCCACCGATGCGGGCAGAACCTGGCTCATCGCGCGCGCGACACGCCCGATTGCCTGCGCCTCGGCGTCGTAACGCGTGTTGCGGATGCGCACCTGCACGGTCGACCCGGTATAGCCAATCGCCTCGACAAAAACGCCATCCTTGGCGAGGAACTTGTTGATACTTGTCATCAGAACCGGGCCCACGCCGTCTTGTGTGACCCATTCCGGCGACCAGGCATCCGGATCTGCGGCGCGGTTTGGCCGGGGTTCAACCGCATTCGGCGCGGGACCACCGACACCGCCCATCGGGCGCTGTTTGGCGTTCATGTACAAATGCGCGGCAAGGCCGAATTGATCGCCGTACATGTAATACGCCCCGACGCGCAGCGTATCGTAAGGCTGATATTCCACGCCAAAGTTGAACGGACTTTTGCGATCAAACGTGCTGCGCTTGACGGTTTCAATCTCGTAATTGTCGGAAGAATATTCGGCCTTCACCGTCCAGCGATCATCAATCTTGTATTCGATCCCGGCGAATGGTGCTGCTTCACCCTTGAACCAGACGCCGAAGTTGAAATTACCGCCCTTGCCGATGTCGATCCGGGGCCGGTCACCAAACGGCGACCCGATAGAGCCATAGCTGCCAAGCCGACCCCAGCCCAGACCGGCGGTCACCTTCAACTGCGGCGTCAGATTCTTGGTCGCCGCGATGTATTCGCCTGAAAGAATACCCGTTCCGACAAAATCCTGAAATCCGATGGTGACGGCAGGCACATATTTGCCTTCCGTCAGAACCTGGTAACGCAGGTCGAAACTGCGGTCGTAGTAGACATCGAAAATGGACGGGACAACGTCACCAAATTTGCGGATGCCCAAGAACCGAAAGCTGGCGGAAATGCGTGGCGAGACCTGAAAGGACAGTGTGGTGCGGCTGATCGGTCCGAAATGCCCGGTCGAGATGTTCAGCATCCCATCCGGCTGCGATTCGCCGGACGGCATGTCGATGCCACCCGACACCCCGTAGAAGTTGAGCGTGGCGCGATTTTCTGCCCCGGCACCGTGGGCCGAAAAGCCAACAAGGGCCGTTGTCAGCGCAAAAAGGGCGCGGCGGTGGAGGGCTGTCAGGGTCATCTTGGCCTCTTTTTCACTGCCGAACACACTAGGCGAAGCGGTCAGTCGCAACAATCGGTTTTCTGGGCGGCATGCAATTCAAAGGCCCCCGCTATGGCGTATGGGCCACCGCCGGGGACTGATAGCCTTCGACCCAGCGTTTTACGACATCGCGCGCCGCTTCTGTATCACCTACAGCGACGGCTGATCGCAGGGCGCGCAAGGCGCTCGCCATCTCCAGTTCCGACAGGCTTCGTTCGCGTGCACGCAGGATTTTCTGATGCGGGGTGGTCAGCAGCCCTTCGCCAATCAACAATTCCTCATGCAGCTTTTCGCCGGGACGCAGACCCGTTACCAGGATTTCCACATCGCCGTCCGGGTTCTTTTCGTCTTTCACCGAATAGCCTGCCGCATGAATCATCTGCATCGCCAGATCGCGGATTTTCACGGGCTGACCCATGTCGAGCACGAAAACATCGCCGCCTTTGGAAGTGCTGCCTTCGGCAAATGATCCGGCAAGCAGCACCAGTTTCGAGGCTTCGGCGATTGTCATGAAAAAGCGGGTCACATCTTCATGCGTCAGGGTCACGGGACCGCCGCGCGCGATCTGTTCTTTGAACAGGGGGATGACAGACCCCGACGATCCGAGAACATTGCCAAAGCGGACCATGGAAAAAACCGTTCCTTCGGATCGTTTTGCCAAATCCTGCAGCACCAGTTCGGCCAGCCGTTTGGACGCCCCCATGACATTGGTGGGGCGCACCGCCTTGTCGGTGGAAATCAGGATGAAACGCTCCACACCGCCTTCATGCGCCGCATCGGCAAGGATGCGGGTGCCAAGAACATTGTTGGACAGGCCCGCCAGCGGGTTCATTTCGACCAAGGGCACATGTTTGTAGGCCGCCGCATGGAACACCACGTCCACCGCGAAATCGGCAATCACGGCCCGGCACAGGCGGGAATCGGTGACCGAGCCGAGCACGGCAGAAATCTCCACCCCGGTGCCTTCGGCAATCTCGCGCATTTCACGGTCGATGTTGTAGAGGGCAATCTCGCTTACCTCAAACAGCACGATCCGTTTGGGTTGGTTGGTCAGCAACTGGCGGCACAGTTCCGACCCGACCGATCCGCCAGCCCCGGAGACGAGAACCGACCGCCCGATATACGCCTCGGTGCCCTGCGGCAGGCTGTCGCCGTGTTGCTGGCGATTGAGGAACTGACCGGGCGATACCGACCCGAGTTTGTCGACCAGTTTTTCTTCACCCACCAGCTGCGAGAAGGAGGGTAGTGTGTGCACCTCAAGGCCCAACTGGCGCAGATGGCGTGTCAGCTGCCCGAGTTTCGGGGCAGGCACCGACGGCATCGCCAGAACGATCCGGTCCACCCTGCGGTCGCGGACAAATTGATCAAGCCGGTCCGGGGCGATGACCTTCAGGCCTGCCACGGTGACGGCCTGCAATGCGGGATTGTCATCGACAAATCCGACGGGAACCAGCGATTTGTGTGTCCGCAAGGCGGCGGCCAACTGCATGCCTGTATTGCCCGCCCCATAGATCAGAACGTGGCGCTTGGTTTCGCCTTGGCGCAAAATCCAAGTGAGGATCTGCAGCATGGCAAGGCGTGCAGCAACAGACACGACGAACAGGATCAGCCCATACAGCACTGTGCCGAACACCGGCATTCCAAAGCCCGTGGCTGCATTCATGCCTGCCAGAAACAGCATCATGACAAAGGAATACCCGGCAGTCTTGATGACGGCCGTGTTTTCGTAGGCGTTCAGTTTGATCCGGGGAATGCCAAAGGCGACTGTCGCAAAACCGGCAAATAGGCCCAGAACGGGCACGCAGAGCCAGAACACAGCCACAGTCCACAAAGGGTGCGATGGCCCGTAAATCAACAGAAAGCTGATCAGAAGTGCTGTGGGGGCCAAAAGCACATCTGCCAGCAACAGAACAAACCGCTTTTGAACCCGGGACAAGCGTTCAACGATTTCGAACAAATTGCGCTTTAGCCTGTGCATTCCAACCTCTTGGCTGCCCTTATTTCATGGGCAGTTGTCATCGCAGCTTACACTCTTGCCCGCAAACACGCCGCAAAAAGCGGCAATGCCGGGCGTCCCGACTGTGTTCATTAGCAATTTTGCAACAAATGGCCAGCCAATCAGCGGCGCCCCGGCAACATCCGGCCTAACATCCGCCCGATGGTCTGCCCGAGCAGGGCAAGATCAAGGCAAACGGTGCGGTTCTTCTGATAGATCAGATCCAGCCGCGCCTTTGTGGGAATGCAGCGGCGGGTGTAGACGGCATCGGTTTGCGCAGCACCGTGGCAACGGGCAAGAAGATGTTCTTCATGCGCGTGATAATACAGGGTGGCCATGCCTGTAATGCCCGGGCGACTTTGCAAAACGCGGGCATAGACCGCCGGAAACCGTTCCACATACTGACGCAGGGGGGGGCGCGGGCCGACAAAGCTCATATCGCCTTTCAGGACATTCCAAAGCTGCGGCACCTCGTCCAGGCGGGTGCGGCGCAGGAACCGGCCCGTGCGGGTGATCCTGCCCGATTTGTATGCGCCGGACACACCGCTGTCACCGCCCACCACCGTCATCGTACGCAGCTTCCACAGGTGGAAAGACCGATCCGGGCTGCGCATCCGTTCGGCCACATAAAACACCGGGCGACCATCTTTGATCAGCATCGCAACAAGCACGAACATGAAAGGTACGGCAAGCAGGCCAGCAATCAGCACGGCGAGCGTGATGTCCATCAGCCGTTTTGCGGGGGTCATCGGGTATGACCCGAAAGGTTGCGCCATTGCGCGATCATTTCATCCGGGTCGGCGGCATTTGGGGGAAGCGTGACCAGACCCATCATCCTGTCGACCGACAGCACCAGGCGGGGCATCACATCCGTTGTTGGCGGACCATAGGCCCAATCCGCACCGGCAGCATCCAGCAAGGCGGCCATCATGACGGCAGGCGACGCGGCGATGTTCAGGATGGCGGGAAGATCGCCCCCGCCTGTGGCGCGCAGGCACAACTGCCCCAGTACGGCGGCAAAACTGCGCGGGCCGATGTAGGATCGAACCGGACCCCCTTGCCGTCCCGGCACAGGGGTCAACCGCACCGGGCGGCCTTCGACGATGCCGCCAATCAGATTGTCCGACCCCAGAACATTCCCGATCCGCAAAAGGGTTATGCCGGGGGCCTTTGCCCCTGCTGAACTTGCCCAATCGCGCACAGCCTGTTCCATGCGCAGCTTTGCATGGCCATAGGCGTTGGTCGGGGCAGGCAGGGTGTCTTCGGTCAGATCCCTGTCGTCATCGGGCGCATAAACTGCACTGCTTGACGCGAAAAACACATGGCGCGCGCCCGCCCTTGCCGCCGTTTCACAAACAGCCAGCGCCAGCGCGATGTTCGCGTCAAGGTCGGTGCGCCCCCCCGCCAGATGCAGCACCACCCCCCCGGTCAGGGCGGGCCCGACGTAGGGCTGCGCACCGATCTGCCATTGCACCCCCCGTGCACCTGACCGCACTTGCCAGATCGGACTTGCCTTGCCCATCAGCATACCGGGCCAGACGGCGCGCAACACGCGACCGAGTTTTCCTGTTGATCCCGTCACCAGAATTGGCGGCAATTCTGACGGCATCTTAGCCTTCGCCTTCCAGCCGGATGCGCATTTCACGCAGTACGGGCAGTACCGCCCGTACCCGGTCTGCACCCAGTTGATCAACGACTTCCGCGATGATCGGCGCAATCGCCTGCACCGCCGCATCCCGCGCGGACCTGCCTGATGGGCTGATTGTCACCCGTTTGCTGCGCGCGTCGTCCCAATCGGGGCGGATGTGCACATGACCGGCCCATTCGAGTTTCGCCAAGGTATTTGTCATCGCCCCCCGCGTCACATGGAACGACCGGGCAAGCTGTGCCGGGGTCCGCTCCGCCTCACTTCGCGCCAGATGGTTCAGCACGGAAAAATGCGAAAGCTCCATCCCGCGCGGCAGAACCTTGGACAGGCGGTTGCGCGCCAACTGATCCGCCATGAACAATTCGCCGAACAGGGCGACAGCGATATCTTCAGTCTTTTCGGGCATCTATGGCCCCTCGAACGCGCGGTCATGGATGAGCGACGGCACCCGGGCGCGGGCGTTGGCGACTTCGGCCAGATCAATGTCCACAAATGTCACGCCGGGATCGGTGCCGCCATCGGCCAAGATTTCACCCCACGGGGCAATAGCCAGCGAATGGCCATGCGTCTTGCGCCCCTTGCCAATCGTTTCCGGGTGAAAGCCGGTCTGCGCCGGGGCCAGCACGAAACAGCCGGTTTCAATCGCCCGCGCGCGCAGCAGGGTTTCCCAATGGGCGGCCCCGGTCAGATGATTGAACGCGGCAGGAACAGTCAGGATCTGCGCACCCGACTGGGCCAGCCTGCGGTAAAGATGCGGGAAACGCACGTCATAGCAGACTGTCATCCCGACTTTGCCGAAGGTCGTATCGGCCAGAACAGCCATGCTGCCCGGTCGATAGCCTTCCGATTCGCGGTAAACCTCGGTCTCGGTCACGTTCACATCGAACATGTTGATCTTATCATAGCGCGCCACGATGGCCCCATCTGGCCCGATCAGAAAGGACCGGTTGGCAAAGCGCCCATCCGCATCATTCGTCAGCAGGGCCAGCGACCCGATAAGCAGCCAGATGCCCGATTGCGCCGCCTGTTCGCGTACGGCGTCAAGGGTCGGATCATCCGCTTCGTGGTGCAGGACGGC
>JANMDH010000034.1:0-9737 GCA_031376195.1 Gemmobacter sp.
CGCGTCTCTTGAACCGAACAACACGCCGGGTCTCACCAACCGAGATTGGCCTCGCTTACTATGACCGGGCACGGCGTGTGCTGAACGATGCGGGCGAGGCGGATGCGCTCGTTACCTCGATGCAATCGGCGCCCTCGGGCCTGTTGCGCATCTCGGTCGCCACCGATTTCGGGGTGAACCTGCTGTCGCCCATTCTGGGGGATTTTCTGCTGGAATACCCCGATATCACGGTGAACATGGTGCTGAACAACCGCTATGTCGAGTTGATCAGCGAAGGCTTCGACATGGCGATCCGGGTGGGCGATCTGGAAGACAGCTCGCTCCGAGCCCGCAAGCTGACCGATACCGCCAAAAAGATGATCGGCTCGCCCAACTATTTCCAGAAATACGGCCGGCCGCTGAAGATCGACGATCTGAACAATCACAAACTGCTGCACTACTCCAACCAGGCCAATGGCAACGTCTGGAAAGTGACGGCCCCGTCGGGCGAAAAGCGGCAGGTTCGGTCGGCGGGATGGCTGACAGTGAATGACGGGCAATCCTTGTTGAACGCCGCGATATCGGGCCTTGGGATCGCTTATCTGCCATCCTTTCTGTATGCCGAAGCGATGAAACAAGGCCAGATCGAAGAAGCGATTAGCGGCCTGCCTGTTGAAACGCTGGGCATTTATGCGGTCTATCCGCCGGGACGGTTCACGCAGCCCAAGGTGCGGGCGTTCATTGATTTTCTGGCACGGCGCTATGGTGACCGGGGTCCGGAAAACTGGTAAGGGCACACCTTTTTGCAGCGATGCCCTACTGGGTCGAGGTCAGCATGACCTCGACCCTTCTGTTTGCGGTGCGGCCTTCGGCCGTCAGATTGCTGGCGCGCGGCGACAAATAGCCGACGCCTTCGGCAATCACCTGGCCTTCGGCAATGCCATCGCCTTGCAGCAGACGCTGCCGCACCGACGCCGCCCGTTGGCGTGACAACGCGATGTTGGCCGCCAAAGCGCCTGATGCGTCCGTATGGCCGACGAGGGCGATCCGCCGTTCCGGATTAGCCCGCAGATAGTCGCCAAGGGCCGCCAGCGATGCGTAATCCCCTGCAGCCAGCCGCGATGATCCCGATGCAAACACCAGATCGTCCAACGCGACCGCCCCACCGGTTTCAAGACGCTGGCCGATGTCGCCGGGATCGGCTGCAACCGGGGTGATCGAGCCTGTGGCCAATGGCGTGGCCTCGATTGCCACGGGGTCGATCTGCGGCGGCAGTTCGGCCCCGACCCGGATCATCTGCACAAAACCCGATTCCGTGGATTTGCTGATCATCAGGCTGACGTATTCGGTGCCTTTCGCCCCCGCCCGTTCGGCCGACACAAATCGGAAATCCGCCAGATCGACGTGCATGTCGGGTTCCGGCAGCACATCCGTGCCATAGCGGAAATCAAAGCCGCCACAGGCTTCGGTTTCGCAATCATACAGCAGCGTCCATCCGTCCTTTGCAAGCTGGTCACGCAACGGGGTCAGCACGGACAGCGTCGTCAGCCCCGGCAGGGTGATCCGCCAAGCCGTTTGGTCCATCACCCCTTCCACATTGCGGGTCGCAATCCGGCCCGCCTCAAACGGGCCGATCGGCAGGCGATAGTTGGTCAGTCCTTCCTGCAGGCTGGTGGTGACTGTCGCCGTTCCTGCAAATTCGGGGGTAAATGCAAAGGCCGACCAACCTTGCAGGCAAGCCATCATCACCGCCACGCATCGGGAAAGGCTATCACTCTTCATAACACACGATAATGATATTGCCCCACCGGTTTCAACCCAAGCCGATCATACATGGCCCGTGCGGGGCCGTTCGCGGCCGTCACGGCAAGGATCAACTGATCCGCACCCTGAGCTGCCGCCCAAAGTGCGGCATGTCGCAGCAAGGCCTGCCCCGCGCCCTGGCGTCGGCAGCGGCGTGACACATCAAGCGCGTGGAGCACTGCAATCGCGCCCTGCACGCCCACAAACCCCACCCCCGCCGGTCTGTCCCCCAACCGCCCCAACAGCGCCGCCTTCGGGCCCGCAACCCGATCCATCACCGCCAGACGGGTCGGCCCTATTCCCCCCTCGGCCCAGATATCCATCGCAATCGCAAGCGGTGGCCAATGCGGGAACCCTGTCAGCGCATCGGGCTCGGGTGCTGTCAGCACAGCGCAGGGTGCGGCATAAATCACCACCGGATCGTGCATTCGATAGCCGCTGGCGGCCAATTCCGCATCCAGCGCCGCCTCGCCGTCCCGCACCATGAACAGCGATGCCTGCCCCAGATCCTGCATCGCCGCCTCGGCCAAGGCGCGGTCGCCCGTCCCCGGATCACCGTCCAGAGTTGCCGCTGAAACCCGTTGCCCGCCCCCCAAACCTTGGCGCACCGTCCAGGGCCCCACCCGCCAACTGCGAGCCGCAGGCCATGTCGCCTCCAGCGCGTTCAGGATTATTGCGTCAGTCATGCTGCCGGAAACATCGCTGCCAGCCGTGCCATCGCGGCGTCGATCTGTCCCTGATCCGTGCCCCGGATGACCAGATTGGTGCCGAACACCCCAGCTTGGGTAAAGGGATAGCTGCCCATGGACAGGTCAGGATATTCCGCCGCCAACGCCCCGAACGGCCCCGCTATTTCGCCTTCGCCCCGCATCACCCGTATCGATTGGCTCAATAACGGGGCCCCCCCAGTCAGCGTCGGCACCACGCTGGCCACCATCGCCGCAAAGATGTTCGGCACCCCGGCCATCACATGCACATTTCCCAAAGTGAACCCGGGCGCTGTGGAAATCGGGTTGTCAATCAGGGCAGCGCCGTCTGGAATGCGGGCCATTCTTTGGCGCGCCTCGTTAAACTCCAGTCCCGCCCGCGCGTAATGCGCCCCCAGCAACGCCATCGCATCCGCCCGGTGCGTGATCGCCACCCCAAATGCCGCCGCAATCGCATCCGCCGTAATGTCGTCATGCGTCGGCCCGATGCCACCGCTGGTAAAGACGGTGTCATACGCCGCCCGCAGCGCATTCACCGCCGCCACGATTGCGATTTGTTCATCCGCCACCACCCGCACTTCGACCAACCGGATGCCCAGTGCGGTCAACTGCCCTGCCAGATGGTGGGTGTTCCCATCACGGGTGCGGCCCGATAAAATCTCGTCGCCGATCACCAGCATGGCCGCTGTGGGGTTCATTATCTGCATCCTTTTCCTGCTCTGTCGGGGTATAGGCCCCATGGCATTGCTGTCAAAGGGGTGATCCCGCCCCTCTGGCCATTTCCTGCCGGGATGCCTATCCTGTGTTGGCAGTAATTTGGGGCCGACCTTGGACGAAACGCGCGGACGGATCACTCGGGATGGAATTCGTATCTACGAAGATGCGGATTTTTCAGGCATGCGCGCGGCGGGTCGGGTTGCGGCCGAAATTCTGGATGGCGTGGCGCCTTTGGTGGTGCCGGGTGTCACGACCGAAGATCTGGATCTTTATATCACGGAAGAAATTGCCCGGCGTGGCGTGGTGTCCGCCACCGTCGGCTACAAAGGATACAAACACGCGTCCTGCATTTCGGTGAACCATGTGGTCTGCCACGGCATTCCGGGGCTGAAGGTGCTGAAGGATGGCGATATCCTGAACATCGACGTGACGGTTATCGTCGATGGATGGTATGGCGATACCAGCCGGATGTATGTGGCGGGGCGGCTGGAGCGTAAATCGGAACGCCTCATTCAGGTGACGCATGACGCCCTCATGAAGGGGATCGAGGCGGTCAAGCCGGGGGCGACCTTTGGCGACATCGGCCATGCGATTCAGGCTTATGTCGAGGCGCAGCGGATGAGCGTGGTGCGCGATTTCTGCGGGCACGGGCTGGGGCGTGTATTCCATGCACCGCCCAATGTGCTGCATTACGGGCGACCGGGCGGGGCGCAGGTTCTGGAAGAAGGCATGTTCTTCACGATTGAACCCATGGTCAATCTGGGGCGACCGGAAACGAAAGTGCTTGGCGATGACTGGACAGCGGTGACGCGCGACAAATCCCTGTCTGCGCAGTTCGAACATTCTGTCGGCGTGACGGCCACGGGGGCCGAGATTTTCACGCTGTCGCCCGCGGGCCGGTTTCATCCCACCTGGGGCTGACGATCCGGCCTAGGGACGCCGCCGCGCGATCACTTCGCCGTCCCCTGCATCCTTGATCCGCCTGATCGCGGCTTTGGTCTGTTCCACCACAACCGCCATATAGGCCGCCGTCGCGTGGATCATGTAATCCGCGTTCATCGCCATCGCGACATGGCCTTTCCAGAAAATCAGATCGCTGCGTTTCAACGCCTGTTTGTCCCCGACCGCCGTGCCCATCGCCCGCTGCAGATCGCTGTCGCCTGCGCAATCGCGCCCGCAGGCGAACAGGGCGGCCTGCACCAGCCCCGAACAATCCAGCCCTGCCTTGCTGTTCCCACCCCAAAGGTAGGGCACGCCAAGAAACGTCTGCGCAACCGCCACCGGATCCTTGTGCCAATCGCCGATTGGTTTCAGATGCATCGCGGGCACCCAGCCGCCGGTCGTCTCTGCCCATTTCCCGCTTTCACCGATCACCCGCAAGCGGCAGTTCAGGGTCAAGGCCGCCTTCTCGCGGACTTTCAGGTTCGGCTCGGGGTACAAATGCGTAGAGGGGGCCGCCACCCAATGCGTCGCATCCTCTGCGGGTCCAAGGGCCGTTTCCGGCACATAGCCGCAGAAACCGTCCTTGGTCATCTGCACGAAGGCCCAGCCATCATGACGGTCCACCACTGTCACCGCGTCGCCCAGCAGCACCTGCCGTTCCCGCGCCCCGCCCGGATCGCGGCACAGGTCCGTCAGGGGCGCGATGATCCGCGCGGGTTCGCCGGGCACAAAACGCGCAGCCTCCATTGTGCCGCGTAGCGAATCCAACGCCGCCCGTCCGTTTGCCGGGGTAAGACGCCGATCCACGCTCAGAACCCCAGCATCGCAGGCAAGGCCCCTAGGATCGCCCGCGCGCCCTGACCCGCACCACCCTTGGGACGCCCCGGTTCCGCGCTTGGGCTGTGCCCGAAAATGTCGAAATGCATGTATCGCGGGTGATCCGCAAAACGCCGCAGGAACAGTGCCGCCGTGATCGCCCCCGCAAACCCGCCCGATGGCGCGTTGTCCAGATCGGCAATTCCCGGTTCGATCATCGGTTCATACGCATCCCAGAACGGCAGTCGCCAGACCGGATCGCAGGCCGCCCCTGCCGCCCCTTCCAGCGCCGCAGCCAGCCCTGCATCATCCGTGAAATAGGGTGCAATGTCCGGCCCCACAGCCACCCTTGCGGCCCCCGTCAGGGTCGCCATGCTGATCAGAACCTCCGGGTTTTCCTCTGCCGCCCAAGCCAGCGCATCCCCCAAAATCAAGCGGCCTTCGGCGTCGGTGTTGTTCACCTCTACCGTCAGACCCTTGCGGCTTTGCAGAATATCACGGGGTCGCATCGCGTTGCCGCTGACAGAATTTTCCACTGCCGCGACGATGACCCGCAGGCGGATCGGCAGGTGCAGCGCCATGATCATCTGCGCAAGGCCCATCACCGTCGCCGCCCCGCCCATATCCTTTTTCATCAGCAGCATGCCCGACGATGGTTTCAGATCAAGGCCCCCGGTATCAAAGCAGACGCCTTTGCCCACCAAGGTCAGGCTTGGCCCGCCTGTGCCCGAGCGCATCGACAGTATGCGCGGCGCGCGCGGGCTGGCGCGACCCACGGCATGGATCATCGGGAAGTTCTGTTCCAGCAGATCATCGCCCCGGATCACCTGCGTGGCCGCACCGAACTGGTCGGCAAGCGCCATGAAAGCCGTTTCCAATTCGGCCGGTCCAAGGTCGGACGCAGGCGTGTTGATCAGATTGCGGGTCAGATATTCGCCGTCCGCCATGGCAAGGATGCGAATCACATCAACATCGTCGGGGGCCTTCAGCATTGCCTTCGGCGTCTCTTTTGGCTTGCGATAGCGATCAAACTTATACTGTGCCAGCAGCCAGCCCAAAGCCGCCTCATCCCGCGCCGCCGGATCAAGATTACCCACCAGATGCCAGTTGCCGCCGGGCAGGGTCAACGCGGCCCGCGCCAGACCAAAGCGGGTCTGACGGCGCGCCTTCGCCGTCCCGTAACCCACAACGGCACCCGCAACGCCGGCGGCCCCCGGCAGAACCTGCACCTCGCCCAGCTTCGCCGAAAAGCCGGTAGCCGTCAGCCACGCCCGATGTGCAGCGCCCTGCGTTGAAAGCCAGCTTTCAAGCGCATCCGCCGCAACAACATGCAGGGGCAGTGACGTGGCATCAGGGTCGGCAAAGGCAGGGGTCATCGTGTCAAGGTCCGGTTGGAAAGCGCAACCGCGACACTAGCCGTTCAAACGGCACCTGCAAGCCCGCGCGCTATACCGACTGATCCAGCAAATCCCGATCCGGGGACAGTGACTGTTCCGCCACCCGGATCAGCCTTGCCCAGACTGCCGCAAACGCCGTTGCATCCCCCCTGTCCAGACAGATGCGCACATCGCCCGCCACCTCGCACAGACTGACCATGCCGAGTTGTTCCGACATGCGCTGCAACCGCCTGACCTGACGCGCCACATCCGACAGATCACGTAACCGCACCTGACTGGCCAGCCCGGCCATCGTCAACGCCAGTTCACCCAAGGCTCGTGTAACCACCTGTTCCGCGCCGTGTGCCCCCATATCGCGGTACATGGCCGCAACCGGCCCAGCATCCTGACGCACCCTGTCCTGCGGATGCAGGACCGATACCATTCCGTTCATTTCCCCAACCCCGATGTCTTCACCCGGTGTCAGGATGCGCCAGCATGTTGAACAAAGCGTTGCCCGCGCCAAAAGAAAACGCTCGAATTTTCCTGAACTCCTCAATAGGAAGGCCCAGACCTGAACGGAGACTGCAATGGACCAAGCCCGCCCCCTGCCTGCCTATCTGGTGCAGCGCTTTCACGGCTGGCGCGCGACGGCCTATCAGGAAAACCGCGTCTGGTACCGTCGTCTTGCGACCAGCGGCCAACATCCGCGCGCGATGGTGATTTCCTGCTGCGACAGCCGGGTGCATGTGACATCCATTTTCGGCGCGGATGAGGGGGAGTTTTTCATTCACCGCAACGTCGCCAATCTGGTGCCGCCCTACAATCCGGACGGCGAATATCACGGCACCTCGGCGGCCGTCGAATATGCCGTCTCGGCGCTGAAAGTCGCGCATCTGGTGGTGCTGGGTCATTCCAATTGCGGCGGGGTTCAGGGTTGCCATGACATGTGCGCAGGCCACGCCCCCGAGCTTGAGGCGAAGTCGAGCTTTGTGGGCCGCTGGATGGACATCCTGCGCCCCGGTTATGACCGGACGGCAGATTTGGGCGATGGTCCTGACCGGGTTCGGGCCATGGAAAAACAGGCCGTATTGATCAGCCTGGAAAACCTGATGACATTCCCCTTCGTCCGGCAGGCGGTGGAAGATGACTGGCTGACGATCCACGGCCTGTGGACCGACACTGGCGAAGGCGGGCTGGAACAGTATGATCCCGCGCTGGCTGCGTTCGTGGCGGTTTAGGGGTTGTGTCGGGCGGACCCCTTTCTAAAGTAACTAAAAAGGCGGGGGTGGAGCTTGCAGGACTTTCTGACACTGGCGGGGCAGAACCTGTTGTCGCCGATGATCCTGTGCTTTGTGCTGGGGCTGGCGGCGGCGCTGGCGCGATCGGAACTGACGATCCCCGAGGCGGCGGCCAAGACGATGTCGATCTATCTGTTGTTCGCCATCGGCTTCAAAGGCGGGGTGGCGGTGGCCGATCACGGGGCCGACCTGCGGCTGTTCGCGGCAATGCTGGGCGGGGTGATCTTGTCCTTCGGGCTTCCTTTTGTGGCGTTCGCCCTGCTGCGAACGATGACGCGGATTTCGACCTTGGACGCGGCGGCGGTGGCCGCGCATTACGGATCAATCTCCATCGTCACCTTTGTGACCGCCACATCCGTCCTGCAATCCCAAGGCATCGCATCCGAGGGGTATATGGTCGCCGTGGCAGCCGCGATGGAGGCTCCGGCAATCGTGTCGGCCCTGTGGCTGGCCACCCGGGGCGGGGGCCGGGCGGACATGGACAGTGATCTGTGGCGTGAAATTCTGTTAAACGGGTCGATCGTCCTGCTGGTCGGGGCATTTCTGATCGGCGGGGTGACGGGGCAGGCGGGGATGGCCAAGATCGATGCATTCATCGTGGCGCCTTTCCAGGGGGTTTTGTGCCTGTTCCTGCTTGATATGGGATTGGTCGCCGGGCGCGGGCTGCGCAGTGCGCGCGGCGTTCTTGGGCTGGGGGCGATTGCCTTTGGCGTGCTGATGCCGATGATCGGGGCGTCGGCGGGCCTCGGCATGGGGCTGGCGCTGGGGCTGACGTCGGGGGGTGTAGCACTCATGATGGTGCTGGGCGCATCGGCCAGTTATATCGCTGTGCCCGCAGCGATGCGGGTGGCGTTGCCCGCCGCGAACCCGTCACTGTCGCTCAGCCTGTCGCTGGGCGTGACATTTCCTTTCAATCTGACCTTCGGCATCCCGCTGTATGTGGGACTTGCCACAATAATCACGGGGGGCTGATCCATGCAAACCCATCAGGCCAAACGGGTGGAAATCATCATCGAAGCCCCGATGGAGGGGCGATTGACCGCTGCCTTGGAAAAGGCAGGTGTGACGGGGTTCACGGTTCTGCCCGTGCTGAGCGGATCGGGGCGGTCCGGGCGCTGGACGCGCGACGGGCAAGTGGGCCGGTCAGGCATGGTTGCAGTGATCTGCCTGATCCGGCCTGAACGGCTCGATGGGTTGCTGCTGGCGGCCTTTGCGGTGGTAGAGCCGCACATCGGCGTGGTGTCCGTTACGGACACGCAAGTCCTGCGCGCGGAACGATTCTAGCGCGCCGGGCCGTCAGGCCTGTGCCGACGCATACCGAAGGTCGGCGGCAAACACCGACGCGATGTCCTCCCGGTTCATATCCTGCTGGGCTGCCTGCTTGCGCTGACACGCCCGGTGCATGACGATGATCGATCCGACCGTCCAGACAACCGTGGCAACCGACAAAAACGTATGTAGCATTTTGAGCAACCTTTTCTCTGTAACATCCCCACTGCCAAATAAACGGGGCGATTTGAGGCAAAGTTGCAGGGCGGCCCGAAGTTTTTTTCACAGCAGGTGGCTCGCCCGTGTCGCGATGGAAAAGCCTGCCACCCCCGGGTTGATCGCCCTATTCCAGCACCATTCCCGCAGGCCAGCTTAGGCTGTGTTCCAGTCGGATTTCCGTTTCTGCGCCTGCCGCCACGTCCATGCGCCATTCCAGCAGCCCGCGCTGCCCTTTTATATCGCGGTCCGTTTCGGGCGGGGTAGCTGTGTAGGTGATCGCCAGGTCTTCTTGTTCCGAATAGGGCACCTGATCGCGCACGCGCAAAGGCCAGTCGCGGTTGGTGGCGTTGTTGATACGGATCACGGCCGTTTCCGTTCGTTCCGTGGCTGTGGTGAACACCCCCCGGTCGCCTTCGGGTCGCATCGGGACTTCGCGGGTCACAATCATGCTGTCCAGTCTTCCAAACCCGAGTTCGACCGTGTCACCGGCGGCCAGCATGGCAATCTCCCCGCCACCGACCAAGGCCCCGTCGCGGTAAAATCGGGCCGATCCGGGCAGCAGGGGTTCCGCGCCGGAATTCCTGACCTCGGCCATCACAAAGCCCCGG